>JAGLUH010000152.1 GCA_023134875.1 Candidatus Zixiibacteriota bacterium | reverse complement strand
CCTGTTCCAGGGTGATAGTGTCCCTGATGTTACCCGGGAAGAGAAAGATATCCTGCAACCCCAGCCCGACCTTGGCGCGCAAATCCTCGGTTGTCAGATCGCGGATGTCGATACCATCTACCGTGATGCGACCTTTGCTGCAATCGTAAAACCTGAGCAACAAGTTGGCGATCGTGCTCTTGCCGCCGCCGGTAACGCCGACCAGGGCTACGGTTTCACCCTTGTTGACTTCGAAGGAGATATTCTCAACGGCATAGTTGTCATCTCCCCGATATGAGAAACTGACATCCTCGAAGCGGATCACCTTCTCCAGACCAGGCCAGCATTTCGGCTTTGCCGGTTCACGGATCATCTGGTCGTTGCTCAGCAGCGCAAAGATTCGCCGGGCGCCCGCAATCGCTTTCTGGATGATGTGAACCTCTTCGGAGAAATTGTGAATCGGTTCAAAGAAGCGCCTAATATAGAGTATGAACATCACCAGAACTCCAGCCGTCAATTGTTCCTGCAGAATGAAGTTGGCGCCGAAATAGAGCACCAGCCCGATCGCCACCGCCTCCATAAAGAATACCATGTTAAAGAAGCTCACCACCGCCCATTCGGCATTGCGATCAATCATAAACTTGGCACGATTGACATCATAGACCTTGCGTTGCGCCGTCCGTTGGCGGTTGAATACCTGGATCACGCTCATCCCTTGCAGGTACTCGGTGATGGTGGCGGCGATATCAGCCATCCGTTTGCGAACCTGCAGAAAGCGGGGGGTTGTGTACTTCTGAAAGAAGTAGAGCAGCAACGCTACTGGCGGAACAATGACTAATGCCAGCAGGGTGAGCCGCCAGTCGATATAGAACATGATCCCCAGCATGCCGCTCACCAGCAGGAGATCGCCGACTACCATCACCACGACATTGGTGAAAAGCATTCGCAAGGACTCGCCGTCCGACTCCACCCGCGACATCAGCCGACCGACCGGATTCTTGTCGAAGAAAGCGACACTGAGCCGCGTGATATGATCGAAGCAGCGCCGTTTCAGCGCGGTGATAACATCCTGACCGATCGTCTCCAGATGAACCCGCTGGAAATAGCGGGACACTAAACAGCCCACCTGCAACAACAGGTATACTCCGGTCGTCAGCAGCAGGCCGATGTAGTTATGCCGCGGGACGATGTACGCATCAACCGCATGACTGATCAGCAGCGGTCCCACAATCGAAATACCGGTCGCCGCTACCAGCAGCAGCAGGTTACGCAGCAATCTGGATTTGTGAGGCTTCAGCAACGGCAGCAGCTTCTTGAAGGCCTGCCTTGCCTCGATACCGTTTTCCTGTTCTTCTTCCCAGTAAGCGCTGTTCATGGTTAACCTCTCCTACAGATACCAATGTGATCGCTCAAGAGTTGCCCGGCCGGCGCTACTACCAACAAAAAAAGCCGGCCCCGAGATCGGGTCCGGCTTCGACGCTCTATTATGTCGGCCACTGGTCATCTTACCAGTCGCCTCCAGCGACGCGGCACCCGTTCTCGCAGGGCTGGGCGGACTACGCCCGCAATGCAGAGATTAGTTGGCATAAACATCAGAATCATCTTCTCTCCACTCCTGCAATGAAAGGGTACACGTCCTCATGGTTGACTCCGTCTATTTACAGCAAACAGTGTCGTCAATGGTAATAGCTGCTATCGGCGTTGTCAAGAAAAAAATGAGCCGGCTTGGAAATTTGTTTGTCAGCCAACCGGAAAGATCAGCATCGGCACATGGCTTTTGCTCAGCATCTGCTCGGCATCGGAACCCTTGATATATTCGATCAGATGATTGCGGCCGGTGGTAGTCAGTACAATCAGGTCGCAGCCAAGTCTCTCAGCCGTTTCCAGAATCTCATCGTGCGGCTCCCCCTCCCGCAGGATCATCTGATGCGGCAGACCAACGCCGCCCGCCCGGCGCAGTTCCTCCGCCATGATAGCCTTGGCCGCCAGAGCGATATCCCGTTCATGCTCATGAATATCGTAAGCGGAAACCCGGCTCATGATCATCGCCTCTTTGCTCATGAACTCCGGCCGCACATTAAGCAGGATCAGTTCGGCCTTGCACAGTTGTGCCAGCTCTACTCCCTTGGCAATCGAAAGAAGCGACGCCTCACTAAGATCGGTCGGGCAGAGAATCTTCGTAAACACTTTTACTCCCTTCCCTCAACTAAAGAAAAGATACGTGATCAGCAGGAAGAGCGGTACCAAAATTCCCACCGACCACAGCATAAAACCAAAAAAGCTGGGCATCCGAATGCGTGATTCCTCGGCAATGGAGCGCACCATGAAATTGGGGGCATTACCGATATAAGTCATCGCGCCGAAAAAGACGGCGCTGGCGGAAATAGCTTTCAGGGTAACAATGAACTGAGCCGCTGCGGGGTGATTCAAAGCGGCGGTCAGAATCGGTGTCACCTGATCGGGGGCGATGGAGAGTTTGCCCAGCGCCAGGTTGAAGAAGGTCAGGTACGTGGGGGCGTTATCAAGAAAGGAAGAGAGCGTGCCGGTGATCCAGAAGTAGTGAAACGGCTCGTTGACGGCATTAATAAGAAAGGCGGCCGCCCCGTCGGTACCCGCTTTGAGAATTAGCAACGGTGGAATGATGGTAATGAAAATACCGGCAAACAGGTAGGCAACCTCCATAATTGGAAACCAGGTAAAACCGTTGGTGGTACGGTACTCGGTTTTGGTGATCTTGAGGCTGATTATGCCAATAATGACAATCAGGATATCACGTAGACTTGATTCGTAGTTGAGATGTACTCCCATGATCGAGTAATGTCCCGGATGCCACGAGCCCGACATCAGTACCGCTCCCATGATGCCGAGCAACAGGAGAAAATTATGGGCGCCATAGATGCGGATGCCCCTGTCTTCTTTTTCCCCCTCTTTCTCCTTTTCAGTTTCTCCTCTTTTCTCGCGGGCATATAGAATGTGATCAATCAGGAAATAGGCCAGTAGCAGCGCGGCGGCGGCGACCAGCATGTGCGGCAGGATGCAGAAAGTCCAGAAAAAGGGAACGCCGTGCAGGAATCCGAGAAAGAGGGGGGGATCACCGAGCGGTGTCAACGAGCCGCCGATATTGGCTACCAGGAAGATAAAGAACACCACTGTGTGCACCTTGTACCGGCGCGTTCGATTGGCTCTGATCAGGGGGCGGATTAACAGCATGGCCGCGCCGGTAGTGCCCATCCAGGAAGCCAGCACTGTGCCCACGATCAAAAAGATGAGATTGACTATCGGCCGGCCCACCAGGTTGCCCTTGAGATAGATTCCCCCGGAAACGGTGAACAAGCCCCAGAGCAGAATGATGAAGGGCAGATAATCAGCCAGAAGAATATGCAGAATCTGATAAACTGCCTCGCCTTTGAAGATAATCAGGAAAGGAACCGCCAGCAGCAGCGCCCAGGCGAGGGAGATTTTGGGAAAATGGTGATGCCAGAAAGTGGGCGCAAGGATGGGAAAGAGCGCAATCGAAAGCAGGATGCCGATAAAGGGAATGCCACTCCACAAGGGGAGATGTCTGCCGATTTCGCCGTGCTCGTCATGCTGGTGAGAGTCTCTTTGGGCCCGCGCCTGTTGAGCTTCGGTTTGTAACGCCAGTTCTTCGGCGGTCTGACTGCCAAAGGAAAGCGCCGGAGCGAACGCCAATAGGAACAACAACATAATTGCGGCGATATGGAAGCACTTTAGCAACTGTTTTGGTCTCGCCATTTTCAGCCCTTAAAGAGGGTGAAATATGCTGTTATCAAATTGAACCGGCAAGATAGGATTTGCAAAAAATACTTTCACTCTGTTTGAATAAGATTCAATATACAGGTGTAGCAAAGGAAGAGAAGTTGTGAAACCGCGGCGTACCTCGCCACGTTATAGTAAGTAAGGTATGTGTCCCATCATAAACTTGGAGTAATTATGTCATACGGAAAACTTGTAACCGACGCAATCAATATCTCAGGCAAGAACTGGTGGCTGTGGATTTTTGGCTTCTTTGTTTCCCTTGGCGACGCCGGTTCCGCGGTTGGGCATTTGTCGAAGGGTTTTAAGCCCGAGAATATTTCACCCGACTCTCTTGAACTCCTGGCGGCGCTGGCTCTCGGATTGATTGCACTGGCGCTTCTTGCCGGCGTGATCTACTTGATCCTGATGATAATAGCCGAAGCGAGCTTGATAGTAGCGGTCAGAGAAATCAAGACACAGGGCAGGGGCGGATTTGCCAAGTCGCTGTCGGCGGGTATCCGATTCTTCTGGAGGTTGTTGGGGATTTGGTTCCTGGTTTTAGTCGTTTCCCTGGCAGTCAGTCTGCTCTGCGCTATTCCGGTCGTCCTGGCATTCATCATCCATGTAGCACTCGGCATCATGGCTTTGCTGGCAGTAGGATTAATCTGGTTGATACTCATCGTTGCCATAATCATAATCGAAGCTTATGCTTTTCGCTTCGCCGTGATTGAGGATAAGCCAGTCTTCGATGCCATCGATGCCGGGCGGAAAATGCTGAAAGAGAACATCTGGGCATCGATTGCCGTTGGTCTGATCTCTTTCTTCAGTCAGCTGGTAATCGGGCTGCTGATGCTGCTGCTTGCTGTTGTCATCGGCATTCCCTTTATCCTTGCCGGTACAGTCAATCTCTGGCTGGGGCTGGTTCCGGGGTTGATCGTCGCTTTCATTTTCCTGGTGGTAATCTACGGATTCCTCGGTACCTATGCCTCATCCCTGTGGACGCTGGCCTATCTCCAGCTTAAGGAGCTTGCCGCACCGCAGCAGGCGGAAGTTGTTGTCGCGTAGGCGGGAAGCGCGGACCGAAGGCGTGAATCCGGCACTCCCATCCAGGGGGATTTTTTCGCCTTATTGCACACAGTGAACGCTGTCGTTAAAGTTTTTCGGAACTTGACAGCTGTTTCGTTCGATATATATTATGGAGGTTCGTTTGACTTAACCGGTCGTGCGGGCCGCTATGGTTGGCATCTCTGGGGGTGACTTGGTTTCGACGGGGTCACTGGGGATATGCCTGCGTGCCGAGATCGCGCCAATCTCGTTAAACGGGTGCAGACCAATTTAAGTGGCAATTCATATGCCCTTGCTGCTTAGTTGAACTAAGCATGCCGGTTTCCGTGGAGCCCTGCCATCAGGCGCTGCGGCAACCGTCGGTAAATGATGGCTAACCTGCCCTTTTCGCTTGGCGGAGAGCAGGTGAAACTTCAAGCGAAGCTGGTCTGTCGGGAGCTAAAGTCCTCCGGCAATCCCGGCAGGCGAGAAATAAAAGGAAGACTACGCACGTAGACGGTGTATTGACGGTTTCTTCGGACGGGGGTTCGATTCCCCCCACCTCCACTAAATTGGTGTAGCTCACTATCACAGAAATTACGTCGAACTGACTTCTACTGGGCAGTTCGTCATCAAATGAGTATGAAGCGCCGACCGATGAAAGGTCAACGCAACACGAAAAGGACACAACCAAGTGACACACGTGGCAGGCATCTACTAATGGGACTGAACAGATGAGTATTCCGTCCAGTAATGGCGTAACAATCAGTCAAGAGATCGATTCAATTGAGAGGAAAATCGACGAATACCCGCTGAAGAATCCAATAATGAAGCAGCCCCTCCAGTTTTCCCTGTGGAATGTCCTGTCTGCGCATGAACACTACTGTTACAGCCCACTGCAGGATGGGGGCACTGCTCGTGATTTCACCATATGCTTTGACCACGCAAAATACGCACTGAAGTATGCGTTCAATTGGCTTCACGAGAATGCAAGGGCGATGGGTTCGTTCTCTGTTCCGAAGAAACTGAAAGATGCAAGAATGAGGGAAGCCGTCGATCTGTTTACTTCAGCCTTGGAGTATGAGGGCATCGTCAACGCCTTCACAGTGTACCGCAGGGACGGCGCTAAGTATGAAATGAGGGGGAAGAGAGCAGTTAGGTTCTTGCGAGATAAGACAGAGGCGCGCTACGATGTACTGGACCGACAGGTGTTTGAAGCACCTGAGCCAATATCGCAGCCTACCGCTGAGACTCTGGAAGTAAAGGAAGTGCTGCACCGAGCGGCCAACAGCGCACTGCGGACAAACGAGAATACGCTCAGGTTTTCTCTCACAGAGAGCGATTACCGTATTCTTAGCAACCACATTTCTAAGAACTCAGACCGCTCATTCTTGTTTCCCAAGGGCTGGCACTTCCAAGGAATATCTATCGAGACCTTTCGGCTGGTTTGGGTTGCACTGAAGTGTTTCTATGAGACCTACAGGTTTTGTTTCCTGCGTTCTACAAGTTTATCCCCAACTGAGGCAAGGTACTCCCCGCTAGTAATTCACGTGCAGCCGATTGAGTGTATAGTAAAGACTCTTCACTCGTACATACCGTGTGTAGAAAAAGACATGTTAGCTAAAATCATGGGTTTATTGACGTACAACCGGACAACGCATAAGCCCGATCCCGCTTTGCAACCTCTGATCCCGCTACGTGACGCATTGGTTGGCGTGGCGCCACATCTTGTTGTGTCATCGAGGTTTGAACGAAACACCATTACCCTTCTATCGCGGTCCTATAAAGATGAGTATGATAAGACAACCGGTTTACTTGAGGATGACCTATTGTGTGAACTGGGAAAAGGCGTTGCAGGTTTGGGTTTCGATGTGGTTACAAGAATCTCGTTTCCTCAAGATATGAAGTTACCCGATTTGGACTTGTCGATATTTGATCGGCATGACAATATAGTTCTGCTTGTCGAGGTGAAGTGGGTCATTCAACCTTCGGAAGTGTCCGAGACGTATTCTCGAGCTGCTACTGAGTCGAAGGGCATTGAGCAAGTGACCAAGTTGCTTAACTACGGTAGAAAGAACCCTTCTCAATTCTGGGAAAGGCTGTTCCCCAATAGAAATCGGCCGACAAATGTGCGGTTGTGCGGGTGTGTCTGCATGAGGGGGTTCGTCGGCACGGCACGCAATTTCACTAAAGACGCTCCAACCATTGAGCAATCGGTGTTCTGTGCGAAGCTTCGGGAAGTTGGGAACCTGAAGAAGCTAATAACTTGGATGGAAGGTCGGGAGTTCCTTCCGGTCGAAGACAGGGACTTCAGAATCCTTGAACTACCCCACAGGGTTGGACCCTACACGGTTTATTGGCCATCATATGAATTGCTTTCGTAGGCAGCTCGGACAAGAGCTTTTTCGGCGTACCACTGGGGGTGACTTGGTTTCGACGGG
>JAGLUH010000151.1 GCA_023134875.1 Candidatus Zixiibacteriota bacterium | reverse complement strand
CGGGTTCAGAGACACCCAGGTGGGAATCTCGTAGGGTGCCGTTGTCTTGCAGACATTTCGCATCATCGGCACCGGCCCGACGCACATAATGAAATCGATTTTCTTATCATCGTCCAACAGTTGCTCCAGAGCGGTGGTGACAAAGCCGTGAATACCATAGGAACCATCGTCGGTGGTGACGATGACCTGGTCGACCACATCGGTGAAATGGTTCTCCATGATGACAAGTTCCCTGGTGCGGCCGCCGATGATGGTTATCACCTCGTTACCCACTTCTTTCAGTGCGCGGGCAATCGGGTTGATCGGCGGAATACCGACGCCGCCGCCCAATAGTACACAGGTGCCGTACTTCTCAATATGAGTGGGTATTCCCAGCGGCCCTACTACGTCGCAGAGAGTGTCACCTTCCTTCATGGTAGCCAGCTCGGAGGTTGATTTACCGACTTCCTGGATGACGATAGTCAGAATACCGCCGTCGGTATCGAGGTGACCGATCGACATCGGAATGCGCTCCGAATGCTCCAGCGCGCGCAGTATGACAAATTGCCCCGCCCTGGCTTTGCGCACCAGTTCCGGAGCTTTGATCTTATACATCGTGATCATGTCACAGAGAAGCTTCTTCTCAACGATCTCGTTCAATTACTCCTCCTCCTGTCAGAAGCGAATCCGGTTTCAGCATGAAAAAAACCTGAAAGTAATCATCAATTGAATCTCTTAGCCACCTGATCGCGAAACGATCTCGGCGGTATCAATGGCGATGACCAGTTCTTCGTTAGTCGGTATGACAGCGACGGTTACGTTGGAACCATCAGTGGAGATCAACGTCTCCTGGCCGACGGTCTGATTGTTCCTATCGCTGTCGAGTGTAATTCCCATAAACTCCAGGTTGGACAGAATCCCCACCCTGACCTTCGGCGCGTTCTCCCCAATACCGCCGGTGAAGACTATCGCGTTCAGTCCCCCCATTGCTGCCGCGTAAGCGCCGATATACTTCCTGACTCGATAATTGTAGACATTGAAAGCCAACTGAGCGGAGTAAGCGCCGCTTTCCATCTCCTCAATGATTTCGCGCATGTCGGCGGAAACGCCGCTGACGCCCAATAACCCCGAATGTTTATTCAACAGAGTGTTGGCTTCATGCAGTGACAGTTCCTCACGTCCCATCAGGTGCAGGATCACCGCCGGATCAAGATCACCGGAACGGGTGCCCATCATGAGGCCTTCCAGCGGCGTGAAACCCATCGACGTATCAACGGAAATCCCCTGATCAATCGCCGTTACAGAGGCGCCGTTGCCCAGATGGCAGGTTATTACCTTGAGATCATCGAGACCTTTGTCCATTATTTCCGCCAGGCGTCGCGAGACAAAAGCATGACTCATACCATGAAAGCCGTATCGCCGTATCTTGTATTTGCGATAAAGCTGGTACGGTATCCCATAGATGTAGGCATAGTCCGGCATTTTGTGATGAAACGCGGTATCGAAGACGGCCACATTGGGAAGATCGGGCAGGTTGCTGATAGCGGCATTAATGCCGCGGATATTATGCGGATTATGCAGAGGCGCCAGTTCGATCAGCTTGCGCAGTTCCTGTTTTACTTCCGGAGTAATCAGGCAGGATTCGGTGAATCTCTCGCCACCATGTACCACGCGGTGACCGACAGCTTTGATTTCGGATTTATCCTTGATTACACCATGGTTCGGCGACAGGAGCATGGTAATGATATACTCGATAGCCATAATATGATCGAGAATATCGCCGGAGATGGTGACTTCATCACCATCACTGCGCTTTTGCGTCAGCACCGCTCCCGACATGCCTATGCGGGAAACCATCCCTTTAGCTAGCCAACTGCGATTGGTCATCTCGATCAGTTGGTATTTGACTGAAGAGGAGCCACAATTGAGAACCAGTATCGTCACTTTTCTTCCTCTTTGACGCGGTTACCTTCTTCATCGTAACAGAAAAACCCCTGCCTGGTTTTGACACCGAGATGACCGGCACGGACCATCTTGCGCAGCAGCGGACAGGGGTTATATTTGTGCTCGGAGAGTTCCTTGATCAGGTTCTCCATCCAGGACATTACCTCATCCAGCCCCATCATGTCGGCCAGCGCCAAAGGCCCCATATTGAAGCCGAAACCAAGCTTCATCGCTTCGTCGATCTCCTCGGCGGTACTGATGCCCTCCATCAAGACGTGCATCGCTTCATTCAGGAAGGGGACGATAATGCGAGTGGTAACATAGCCGGGATATTCATGAACCAGTACCGGCGTCTTGTCGAGCCGCAGGGCGAATTCCTTGATAATCTGGAAAGTCTCATCCGATGTCTTCAGGCCGCGCACGACTTCCACCAATGGTATCTTGTGCACCGGATTAAGAAAGTGCATGCCAATGAAGCGCTCCGGACGCTTTGTGTAGGAAGCCAGCTCGGAAATCGACAGAGTTGAAGTATTGGACACAAAGATAGTTTCCGGCGGGCAGAGATCGTCAATGGTAGTGATGAGTTTTTTCTTGATCTCAAGCTCCTCCGGCACCGCCTCGATCAGCATTCTGGCTTTCTTGACATTGTTGATGTCAACTGTGGTTTTAATGCGCGCTAAAATCGCCTTTTTCTCAGCGATTGTGATTCCCCATTTCTCTATCTCCCGATCAAGAGATTCGGAGAGCGCCTGTATCGAGTTCTCCAGGATCTCTTCGGAAAGATCGTAGAGAATAACGTCGATACCGGTGGCGGCGACCGTGCGGGAGATTCCCTGCCCCATTGTGCCAGCGCCGATAACCACTATCCTTTCTATTGACATAGACAATTCACTCCCATGGCATCAACCAAACGACCTGGCGACCGTTTCCACGTCGCCGTTAATTTTGGAAATATAGCCATGCCGGTCGGCGGGGGCAAGGAAAATGTCAACTCTTTAGTCGGCTTCAGTATTACCTAAGCTAAAGCAAATGTGCCGGTTAGATTGTTCTGAGAGACAGCAGCATGAGACGTAGCCCAGAGGTCAGGAACATCCAGGGAGGGTTACGTTACCACATCGACTGACGCCGCGCTTGGGGTACATAGCGAGAGCACTTGCTTTTGAGGATATTGGCCTTTCTCAACCCAGTATATGAGGAGGAATCCCTTGACAAAATGTATTTATTCGCTTAAATCATAAGCCGACATATTAAAGATAATGGCGGTGTAGCTCAGTTGGTTAGAGCAGCGGAATCATAATCCGCGTGTGCGGGGTTCAAGTCCCTGCACCGCTATTTTTTGACCAGTTGAATTTAAGCGGCTTTTTCAGGTCAGGTATCGTCAGGGCACCGATCGGACAATTATTTATCATTGAAC
>JAGLUH010000150.1 GCA_023134875.1 Candidatus Zixiibacteriota bacterium | reverse complement strand
TCCAGTCCGGAGCGAATGTGATCACTTCGGTGTCATTCTGGTTTAAGGCACCGGTATACTCGAGGTCGGTGTAAGTGTAACCTGCACCGTCGTCTATCTCCAGATGCACCTCTACTCCGCTCTGGGGATTGGAGCCTTTGTTCTTGACCGTAGCCTGCACACTCACCGCGCTGCCGCCCTCAAAGGAGGCGCCGGCGGACGGGTTGTCGATGGAGACCGTCTGCATGTCGTCGCCAGCCGGGGGAGTCGCGACTATGGTCAAGTCAAAATCAGGTATACAGTCGGGGCTGGGCCAGGTGTCGATCTGGATGTAGTAGGTCCCGGCCGACAAGAGCACGTCCTGAAAACCGTGAACAGAAGCGCTGGAGTTGGTGGAGGTGTAAAGACATGTCGAGGCATCAATGGGACACGCATCGTCCAGGGCGATTCCGGTGTAAGTGGTACTCTTGGGATCCAGCGTGATGTCCACCTCCAGAGTCTGGCTTAAGACTAGCTCGTAGATGATGTCCTCGCCGCCATCGTAGGAACCGAGGCAGGTGGCATCATAGTTGTCGTTCCGGGCACAGTTGGTCTGACTCGCATCGGTGTAAGGCGAATCACCAGGCAGGTTGATTACTATGGGGTCGCTGCAATCATCGCCGGGCTGAGGGCCTGCTGCCGCGGTGATGGTCAAGTCGAAATCCGGTATGCAGTCCGGGCTGGGCCAGGTGTCGATCATGATGTAGTAGGTGCCAGCTTCCAGATGCAAGGCGGTAAAACCATGCGGGGAAGCACTGGAGTTGCTCGAGGAGTGAAGGCAGGTTGAGGCATCCAGGGGGCAAGCATCGTCTAGCGTGATTCCGGTGTAGGTGGTGGTCTTCGGATCGAGGATGATGTCTAAATCTACCGCCGAACCGACTACCAACTCGTAGATGATATCCTCGCCACCATCGTAATAGCCCATGCAGGTGGCGTCATAGTCATTCAGCCGGCCGCAGTTGGTCTGCCCTAAATCACTATAAGGCAGATCGCCCGGCAGGCTGATGACTATAGGATCGGTACAATCATCCCCGGTGGCCGCATTGACGACCGGTGCCGTTCCCCAAACAAGCCCCATGACCATCGCCGCGATGATCAAGAGCTTACTCGTTGGGTTGTTTCTCATTGTAAATCCTCCTGTGAAAAAACATGGCTGCTATCTCACTTCACTTTTAACTCCCCCTCAAAAGAGCCGATAAAGAGCTAAAGATAGCAATTGTTCAGATTTTGTACTCGATAAGAACCTCCTCTCAAACGTATCGGTTAAAAGTGACATGTCTTGACATTTCAGCAAACACTGATTAACAATAGTTTAGGATGAGACTGGAACTGAAAATATAAAAAGAGACAGACTTATCTTGGCCAGAAATCGCAGAAATTTCTGTTTAGTCTGCCTTTTTTCGAAAGGGGTAAACCTAGTACTTTTTCAATTACTTTGCTACTTTGGCTCTTTTCAATTTTAATATACAACCTATTCCCTACTTGTCAAGTAAAAAATTCCATATTTGGCTATTTTTTTTCGCATACAGGACAAACACCATCCACTTATCCGTCTTGGTGCGGCGCTTCATACCCCCTCCTCTCTGAGTTATCATCCGCCGTTCGTGGGGAGCAGGCGATCGTTAGGGAATACCCTCAAATGGCACCTAACCGGTTGAGCGGTAGATGGCTGGATCCGGCCATTGCGTTCGGGACGGGCAACCCGGAGATTTGCCTTGCCTCCCATCCCGAAACGTGCTAAATTACAGGCGGAAGAGCAATCTCCCGCGTGTTTTCTCAACCTGTCAGATCGGTGAAGCTAAAATGAGCAAAACCCATCCAAAATTCCGGGAAGACCTGATCATAAGCCGACAGGAGTTTGAAAAGACCACCTACTACGTGATAAAGGACCCTATCACCCAGAAGTTCTTCCGGATAAAGGAATTCGAGTATTTCATCACCCAGAATCTGGACGGGGAAACCCCGC
>JAGLUH010000015.1 GCA_023134875.1 Candidatus Zixiibacteriota bacterium | reverse complement strand
AAACTGGATTCACCGCCTGTTTATCATGGCTTAATAGCAGCCGATGGCGCACTTTTTATGACCACTACAGCCGGAACAGTGGTACGTCTACAGTAGAAAGTGCAGGTGCGTTAGAACAGTTACATCAGGATGGAAGCAGAAATGCGAATTATTAGATGCGTCATCGAGTGTACAATTCTTGCGACGACGCCTTTTGCGGTTGCGCAGGAGAAGCCGAACGTGGTTATGATCCTGGCCGACGATATCGGATACGGTGACATCGGTGTTTACGGGGGAAAGATACCGACCCCGAATATTGACCGACTTGCGCAGAAGGGCATGCGTTTTACCGATGCGCATTCACCCGCGGGCCTGTGCGTGCCATCACGCTTCAGTATGCTGACGGGCTATTCAAAGGATGGCTCGCACCGTGACGGAGGAGGGTGGAATATCAATATCCCATCAATTTTCAGCGATCTGCAAGGACACACGAAGGCGGGGCGGCAGATTACGGTGGCGGAAATCATGCAAAGAGCCGGTTATCGCACGGCCTTTTTCGGGAAATCGCATCTGGGCGGGGACATCCGTGATCGTAATGGGAAATTGATCCGCGGGCAGAAAGATATTTCCAGGATGGATTTAAGCAAAGGCGTTCGCAACTCCATCAATGAGTATGGATTCGATTATTCCTACTCCTTGCCGAGCGACATTCAGCACGAGCCTTTTGCGTTTTTTGAGAACGGAGTGTTTGTCCTCTTCGATCCCGGGAAGCCCGCTGACAATCGGAGCACCAGAATGTGGTTGAACGGCCGCTACACTATGGGCGATAACGGGACCTCCGAGATCGTCGAGCACAGAAGAGACCCGGGCATCGGTGACGTGGATTATGACTCCAGTCAGGTCGGTATCATGATGGTCAAAAAGGCATTGGCCTTTATCGACAATCATCTGCTACGAAACAGGAGCAAGGGGGAAGACTGCCCTTTCCTGCTGTATTTTGCGTCCCAGGCCATTCACGTCCCTCACACACCGCCAAAGGACTACGACGGCGATGCCAGCGAGATTAATGAAAAGGTGCTCGGTATTACGGGAGGAAGAACCGGGGATTTCGTTTATGAACTTGACGTGCAGGTGGGCAAGATCCTCAAGAAGATCGAGGATGCGGGGCTGGCCGACAACACCATCGTCTTCTTCACCAGCGATAATGGCGCCCTGTGGCCGAAGAGCTGCGATTTCGGCATTGCGGAGCATGACAATAACGGGCCGCTGAGGGGCTACAAGGCATCCATCTACGAAGGCGGCCATCGGGTGCCCTTCATCGTAAAATGGCCGGGGCATGTCAAACCGGGATCGGTTTCCGACGAACTTGTGCTTGCCCAGGACTGGGTCGCCACTATGTATGAATTGACCGCGCACAACATGGAGGAAGATCAGGCGCTGGATTGCGCCTCGTTGCTGCCGTTGATAACAGGAAAGCGAAAAAGCAAGGAGCCGCTCCACCCCTTTGTTCTCTATCAAGCGGGCTATTCGAAGAATGGCGCGATCCGCAAAGGTGACTGGGTGTTGACGATCAACCGTGATGATAAGGC
>JAGLUH010000149.1 GCA_023134875.1 Candidatus Zixiibacteriota bacterium | reverse complement strand
AGCAAGAAAAAGAAATTGTCGCTGTTCGGTTGGTTTCGGTTCTTCGCTCGGAAGAAAGCATAAATCAGGAGGTGCCAAGTGGCTCAAGGTACGACGGTTGTTTACTGGGAGGATACGGCCCGGATTGATGCAGTGATGACCAAGCTGCTCAAGGGTTCGGAGGCCAAATGTGCCTTGCTGGTCGATAAGGATGGTCACCTGATCTCCCGGCATGGATTCACTCAGACACTTGACACCACCGCCTTGGCGGCGTTGATGGCAGGCAGTTTCGCTTCGACAGCGGAGATTGCGCGCCTGGTGGGAGAATCGGAATTCTCAGTGCTGTTTCATCAGGGAGTCAATGACCATATCCATATGAACCTGGTCGGTGATCGCTCAATCCTGGCGGTAATTTTCGACGACCGCACGACTATTGGCATGGTCAGGCTTTATGCCAGGGAAACGACGGAACAGTTGCAGCAGATTTTTGAGACCAGCGCCGACCGGGAAGGTGGGGAAGAGCGAAGGCTCTCCGAGGACTTCACCAACTCGGTAGAGGACAAGCTGGATGACCTTTTGCGAGACTAAGCTTTTAAGTGCCTGAAGGCTAACGGAAACTCATTTAGGGAAAGACGATGCCCAACCAACAAGAACTGGGTGCAATGCTGGTACAAGCCGGCAAGATTAGCGACGAGCAGTTGACTGCGGCTTTTACGCGGGTCGAAGAGAAGGACCTGCGACTGGAACAGGCACTGGTAGAAATCGGTGCGGTTGCTGACGAAAACGATATCTCCGTCTTTGTGGGTAAGCAACTTAATATCGGCGCCATCAGGCTTTCCGACATTGAACTGAATCAGGATGTCGTCAAGATGATCCCGTACGATCTTGCCCGCAAGTTCAATATCATTGCCATTAGCAAGCTGGGGAAAACCCTGGTCGTGGCGGTAAATGACCCAAGCAATGTCTATGTTCTTGATACCATAAAGTTCATAACCGGCTTCTCCGTACAACCGGTAATGTCGCCTGAATCAGCGATCAAGAAAGCGGTGGAGTATTACTATTCCGACAGTAGCGAGTACATCCGGATTCTCCAGGGACTTGATGAATCCAACCTGGAAGTCATCGCTACCAGTGACGAGGATGCGGTAAGTGAAAGTGACCTGCAGTCAGCGGTTCAGGACAAGCCGCTGGTCAAGTTGGTGGACTCGATTATCACCGAAGCAGTCCGCAAAGGCGCCTCCGACATTCATATCGAGACCTATGAACGTAAAATCCGCGTCCGTTGCCGCATTGACGGCGCGCTGCAGGAGATGTCCGCCTTTCCTTTTAGGTACCGCGCGGCGATTGTCAGTCGCGTGAAAATCATGGCGGACCTTGATATTTCCGAGCGACGTCGGCCGCAAGACGGCCGTATTAAGATCAAAATGGGGGAGCGAGCGGTCGACCTGCGTGTCTCGGTGCTACCCACTATTTTTGGCGAGAAAGTGGTGATGCGAATTCTTGATCCGACGGCGCTCCAGCATGACCTGACCAAGCTCGGTTTTCCCAATCTGGCGCTTGAGAAGTTCGAGCATGCCATTCATTTGCCCTACGGTATTGTTCTGGTTACCGGCCCCACCGGCTCAGGTAAAACGACAACGCTCTATTCGGCCTTAAGGCAGATCAACAACGTGGATATCAATATTATGACCGCCGAGGACCCGGTGGAGTTCGCCTTTGAGGGTATCAACCAGGTGGCGGTCAAACCGGATATCGGTCTTACTTTTGCTGCAGCCTTGCGCTCGTTTTTGCGGCAGGACCCCGACGTGGTGATGGTCGGTGAGATTCGTGACACCGAGACTGCGGAGATCGCCATTCGCGCCGCGCTAACCGGTCACCTGGTGTTTGCCACCCTTCACACCAATGACGCCCCTTCATCGATCGTCAGGCTGATCGACATGGGTATTCCCAAATTCCTGGTAGCTTCATCGGCGAAGCTGATCATGGCGCAGCGTATGGTGCGAACGATCTGCCCCACTTGCCGGGAAGAAACCACGGTGGATAGTGAAATCCTGATCAATCTCGGCGTACCTGAAGAGGAAATCAAGGATTTCCAGGTTTATCATGGTCGGGGCTGCAACGAGTGTAACCAGACCGGGATGGCGGGGCGCACCGGTCTGTTTGAAGTGATGACGGTTTCACCGAGAATCGAGCGGATGATCCTCGATGGTGCGGCAACGCCGGAACTAACGGAACAGGCGCTCAAAGAAGGAATGATAACCCTGAGAATGGCCGGTATCGACAAGATTCGTCAGGGGACAACTACAGTTGAGGAAGTTCTGGCTAAGACAACTTAGATGATAGTGAGTATGTTAACTGAAATAGGAGATCATTAATGGTTACCTTACGGGAGCTATTGGAAATCCTGCTGGAACGAAGCGGCTCTGATCTGCATTTGTCAGTGGGTTCGCCGCCGTTGATCAGGGTTGATGGCAAGCTGATGCCGCTTGATCTTGACCCGCTCACACCGGAGACCACCAAGAAGCTCGCCTACAGCATGATGTCGGAAAAACAGAAGCAGCGTTTCGAGGAGAACGCCGAGCTTGACCTCTCTTTCGGGATTGAACGCCTGAGTCGCTTCCGCTGCAATGCTTACATACAGCGGGGCAACATCTCGGTAGCGTTGCGCCAGATTCCTTATCAGATTCCCTCCTTCGAGGAACTTGGTGTCGACAAGACGGTGGTCGAGTGGGCGAATCTGCCGCGCGGCCTGGTGTTGGTTACCGGCCCGACCGGTTCCGGGAAATCGACGACTCTGGCTGCGTTGATAGATAAGATAAACCGCGAACGACATTTGCATATTCTAACGGTTGAAGACCCGATTGAGTACCTGCATCACCATCAGGGCTGTTTAGTTAATCAGCGGGAGGTGGGCGCTGACACCAGGTCATTCGCCACCGCTTTGAAGTATGCTCTGCGCCAGGACCCTGATGTAGTGCTGGTGGGCGAGATGCGTGATCTGGAAACCGTCAGCCAGACGTTGAACATCTCCGAAACCGGCCATCTCAGCTTCGCTACCCTCCATACCAACTCCTGCGCGGAAACCATCAACCGCGTCATCGATGTCTTTCCGGTGAACCAGCAGGAACAGATCAGGGTGACGCTTTCCTTTGTATTGCAAGGAGTGGTAACACAGCAACTGG
>JAGLUH010000148.1 GCA_023134875.1 Candidatus Zixiibacteriota bacterium | reverse complement strand
CCTTACCGATCAACTGGCGGGCGACAGTCAGGGTCGGTTGCAGATAGAAATCGCGGGTCAGCTTAGTACTCACGTCCATCTTCCAAAGGTCGGGGAAGAAGTTCGTAGACCAGTTGCAGAGCGGTCTCAAAGTCGAGCGCCAACTGATCGGGGCGGTGGGCATCGGAACCGAGCGCTGCAATTGTCACGCCGGTGCGACGCGCTTCGTTGATAATCGCCATCGAGGGGTAATATTCACCCACGCCATGCCTGATTCCTGAAGTATTTACCTCCAGCGCCAGGTCATGCTCGATCATAGCTCTGAAAAGAGGGGGCAAATACGGACGATATGCTTCTTTGACCTTCTCACCATAGACCGGCAGAGCATTGCGTTTATATACGTCAAGATGTCCGAGCAAATTGAAAAGCCCCGAGCGGGCGATCTGTTCGGCGGCGGCGAAGTATTCGCTGATCCATTCGTCAAGCGAGTGCGTCTTGAAGAAATCGGGACCTTCAGCGCCGGCGGAAAAATGCACGCCGCCAAGTTCATGAACGGAACCGATAACCAGATCGAGATCAAAACCGGGTAGTTCCCTGACCAGGCGGTCATGGATGCTCTCATGCCAGCCGATCTCCAGCCCGCAGAGAACCTTCAAGCCCAGGGGGAAGAACTCCCGACCCACCGCGCGAACCTGATCTACATAACGCTTTACTGAATCGGGGTTGGCCTCGTGGCGCTGACCGTCAAGCACAAAGTAGCCATACTTGTCCCGTCCCGCGGGAGTGATCTCATAATGCGTGGTGAAGGTTATCTGCTGCAAACTGACGGTAAGCGCCTGCTCGCAGAACTGGCGCAGTGAACCCTCGGCATCTATGGAACAATCAGGGTGAACATGGCTGTCGCCCACCGGAAACCTCAGCATGACGCCCTCACGAACTGGTTATGCCGCTTCTCGAAACCGACGGTCGTTTTGTCACCATGACCGGGGAATATCAGGGTATCGTCCGGCAGGGTGTAGATTTTGGTTTGAATCGATTCCTCCAGTTTTGGAAATGATCCACCGGGAAGATCGGTGCGACCGATACTGGTCAAAAACAGCAGATCGCCGGCGATCAGGAGATTCTCGTATTTCAGGCAGATACTACCCGGCGAATGACCGGGAACGTGCAGAACTTCCAGACTTAACTTACCGACAGTTATCGTGTCGCCCTCCTTAAGAAGCCGGTCAGCGGCGGGACAGATGATTGAATCACCCGAGAAGATGCTCAGGTTCTCCTGTGGATCGACCAGCGTCTGCGCCTCCGCTTCATGTATCATAATCTGGCAGCTATACGTTTCCTTGATTTCCTTCACGGCGCCCAGATGATCGTAGTGACCGTGCGTGAGAACAATCGCCGTTACCCGCGCCCGGCACTCCGCGACCGCCCCCCTGATCCTTTCCGCCTCATCGCCGGGATCAACTACAATTACCTCGCCGGTCGCCGTGCAGCCGAACAGGTAGCAGTTGACCTGAAGCGGCCCCACCACGATTTGATCGAGAAAGTAAGCGGTCTCGGTCATAATGAGGCGCAACATAAGGGCTTAGGGCTTCGCCGTCAATTCTAAACTTCAGCAGGCATTTTACCCGATTACCCCTAAACGAATATCCTGTGTGCGGTAGACGTCTCGTCTGTCCAGGTTTGCTCACTGTCCTACTTTATGAAAAAAAATAACCGAACTTCTTGACAAAGAACCGATTTATCGTAAATTAATAAGCTTGAGCGAAAACCGGTTTGTGCAGGAGACGATTTAGTGAAGACATATATTCCCAAGCTCAACAGCGTCGAACGAAAGTGGTACGTGGTGGATGTCGGCGGCAAGATTCTTGGTCGGCAGGCGGTCCAGGTAGCCCGATTGCTGATGGGAAAGACCAAACCCCAGTATACCCCATTCCTCGATTTCGGTGACTTTATTATTGTCGTCAATGCCGACAAGGTCAGGCTTTCCGGTAAAAAGGAAGAAACCAAGATTTATTATCGTTATTCCGGTTATCCGGGCGGGCTTAAAGAAACCCCCTTTTCCCGCTACATCAAGCAGAAACCGGAAGAGCTATTCCGCAAGGCCGTCTGGGGGATGCTGCCGAAAGGACCGCTGGGACGCAAGATGCTCAGTAAACTTAAGGTCTACCGCGGACCGGCTCATCCCCACCGGGCGCAGAAGCCGGAACCGCTGGAATTGAATTAAATCTTTTGTGGCCTACTGAAAGGGTATAAATGGCAGAAGAGAGAATTCACGCCACCGGCCGCCGCAAGGTTGCAGTCGCCACCATCTGGTTGTCACCCGGCAGCGGCAAGTGGCAGGTTAACGGTCGCGAACTGCTCCCCTATTTGACTCGCCAGTCCCTGGTGATCCACGCCACTGATCCGTTCCGCCTAACAGAGATGGAGCGGAAAGTAGATATTTTCTGCAAGGTGCGGGGCGGCGGCTTGTCGGGTCAGGCGGGGGCAATCCGGCTGGCGCTGGCACGGGCGCTGATCAAACTCAATCCGGAATTCCGCAAGCAGTTGAAGAAGGCGGGAATGCTGACGCGCGATCCGCGCATGGTCGAACGGAAAAAGTACGGCTTGGTCAAGGCGCGCAAGCGTTTCCAGTTCTCGAAGAGATAGAGACAGGCATCAGCCTGCAAATACACACATCCGGGGATCTTGGCGGGTGGTCAGACCTGTTGGTTTGTCCCGCTTCTTTCAAGAGTTGATCCGGGTGGAGGATAAACCAAACTTCAAGGAGCAATCAATGCCCGACATCACTATCCGTGATTTGCTTGAAGCAGGGGTGCACTTCGGTCATCAGACGAGACGCTGGAATCCGAAGATGCGTCGTTTCATTTTTACTGCTAAAAACGGCATCTACATCATCGATCTCAACAAGACGCTCGATGCCCTCAAGATCGCCTGCCGCAAAGTGGAGGAAGTGATCGCCCGTAACCAGCAAATCCTCTTCGTCGGTACTAAAAAGCAGGCGCAGGAGGTCATCACCGAGGAGGCGCGTCGCTGCGGTCAGTTCTACGTCACCGAACGCTGGCTGGGCGGGATGCTGACCAATTTCCAGACAATCAGAAAGAGTATCCGGCGGCTGCGGGACATCGAAAAGATGGAGGAAGACGGCACCTTCGAGAAGCTGACCAAGAAAGAATCGAGCCATCTGAACAAGGAAAAAGGCAAGCTGGATAAAGTACTCGGCGGCATCCGCGACATGAACCGCCTGCCGGGGCTGGTCTTTGTTGTTGACTGCAAAAAGGAACGTATCGCAATAGCGGAAGCGAACAAGCTGGAGATTCCCGTGATCGGCATTATCGACACCAACTCTGATCCCGATCCGATCGACTTTCCGATCGCTGGCAACGACGATGCGATAAAATCAATCCGCGTTATTGTCAAGCAGATTGTCAATACTGCTGTCCTGGCGCATGAAGATCACTCTCAGCAGCAGGCGGCGACCGCCAAGGCGGAGGCTGAAAAGGGGGGTGACGACAAGACAACCGCGACAGAGACAAAGCGATTGGGGCTGATGAGGAGGAAATCGGATAGATGACAATTACAGCTCAACAGGTAAAGCAACTGCGCGAACGGTCGGGTGCCGGCATGATGGACTGCAAAAAAGCGCTGACTGAGGCGGAGGGGGACATCGAAAGGGCTCTGGTTATCCTGCGAGAGAAGGGTATCAGCAAGGCGGCCAAGAAAGCAGGTCGGGAAACCAGAGAGGGAATGATCGGCTCCTATGTGCATCCCGGCGACAAGCTGGCAGTGCTGGTGGAAATCGCCTGCGAAACCGATTTTGTGGCTCGTACCGATGATTTTCGGGAATTCGCTCGCAACATAGCAATGCATATCGCTGCCGCCAATCCGCTAGCGGTGCGGCGCGAAGAGCTGCCCACCGAAGAAATCGAAAAGGAACGGGAGATCTATCGCACCCAGGCAATCAATGAAGGGAAACCGGAGAAAATCATCGACAAGATCGTTGACGGTAAAATAGCAAAGTACTACTCTGAGGTTTGCCTGATGGAGCAGGTCTATGTCAAAGATCAGGAAAAGACCATCGGTGATGTCCTTTCCGAGACGATTGCCAAGCTGGGTGAAAACATGTCAATAAGAAGATTCGTTCGTTTCCGGCTGGGTGATTAACATGGCGGCGGAGCCGGTCTATAAACGTGTGGTACTGAAGATCTCGGGCGAGATTCTTGCCGGCGAGCGGGGTTTCGGTATCGACTCACAGCGGCTGCAGTTTGTCACCGATCAGATAAAAGAAGCGGTCGACGCCGGCGTCCAAATCGGGCTGGTAATCGGCGGCGGCAACATTCATCGGGGGGAAACCAGCTCCTTAACGAATCTTGACCGCGCCACCGGCGATTATATGGGGATGCTGGCCACGGTAATCAACTCGCTGGCTCTGCAATCGGCGCTGGAAAAGAGGGGAATGACAACCCGTGTCATGACCGCTCTGAGGATTCAGGCAGTGGCGGAATCATACATCCGTCGCCGCGCCATCAGGCATTTGGAAAAGGGGCGAGTGGTAATCATGGCGGCGGGAACCGGCAATCCCTACTTCACCACCGACACGGCGGCGGCGCTGCGCGGTATCGAAACCGACGCTGACGTCATCCTCAAGGCGACCAAGGTTGACGGCATCTATGACACCGACCCCCTCACCAGTAAGAATGCCGTCAAGTATGATCAGATCAGCTACGATGAAGCAATCGGCAAAAACCTCAAAGTGATGGATGCGACTGCCTTCACCCTTTGTCGGGATAATCGGATGCCGATACTGGTCTTTCGCTTTGCCGACGCGGGCAATCTCAAGAAAGTCGTTATGGGAGAAAAAATCGGCACACTGGTAACCACCTGAGAGGGAGGACTCCGAAATGCAAAAGGAAGTGCTGGCTGATACTGAGAGGCGCATGAAGAAATCAATCGCCTCGTTGGAACAGAACTACACCTCAGTGCGTACCGGTAAAGCTTCGGTGCAGATGCTCGATGGTATCGAAGTCGATTACTACGGGACGGCAACGCCGCTTAACCAGGTGGGTTCGATTTCCGCCCCGGAGGCACAACTGCTGGTGGTTCAGCCCTGGGAAAAAGCAATAGTTGGGGAGGTTGTCAAGGCAATCCAGAAATCAGACCTCGGTCTTAATCCGCAGGCCGACGGGCAGGTCGTCAGGATTCCGGTTCCTCCTCTTACCGAGGAGCGGCGCCGTGACCTGGTCAAGGTCATCAAGAAAATGGCTGAAGAAGCTAAGGTCGCAATCCGCAATATCCGGCGCGACGCCAATGACGCCCTCAAGAAACTGGAGAAGGAAAAGAAACTCTCCGAGGATCTCCGCAAAGACGGCGAGGAAAATGTGCAGACGCTGACCGATACGTACATCGAGCGCTGCGATGAGGTGGCGCTGGAGAAGGAAAGCGAGGTGATGGAGATCTGAGTCGCAAAGTGGCCGACCTCTCCAGGTTAATCGAGAGGATCTCTCCGGAACGGCGTCCCGCCCATGTTGCCATTATCATGGATGGCAACGGCCGCTGGGCCAGGAAACGAGGGCTGGCACGCTCGGCTGGTCACAAAGCGGGGGTTGCCGCTGTCAAGAAAATTGTCGAAATCTGCCCCTCCCTCGGCGTCAAGTATCTTACCCTCTACACCTTCAGTTTGGAGAACTGGAAACGGCCGCGGGCGGAGGTGACCTCCCTGTTCAAGCTTCTATATGACACCACTCGTTCCGAGCTGAATGAACTGATTAAGAACAACGTGCGTCTGATCGTCACCGGCGACATCGACCGGCTGCCCTCCACCCGACGCAAAGCGATTCTGCATGCCATCGAAAAAACCTCGAAAAACACCGGCCTGATCTTAAACCTCGCCCTCAATTACTCCGGTCGGATGGAAATAGTGGCAGTCGCCAGGCAAATCGCGCGCCACTATAAGTCCAACCGGATCAAACTTGAAGATATCGATGAAGAACTCTTCGCCAGTTATCTCTTTACTCATCCCCTGCCTGATCCTGATATCCTGATTCGTACTTCCGGGGAGTATCGTCTCTCTAATTTCCTCCTCTGGCAAACTTCTTATACCGAGTTGTTTGTCATTGATACTCTCTGGCCTGATTTTACGCCGCGCGAATTGGTGGAGTTGATCCTGGAGTATCAGAAACGGGAGCGGAGATTCGGGCGGCTATGATCTCCGGTAACCTGGCCTGGCGTCTTTTGATCGCGGCAATTTTCATCCCTTTATTGCTGCTGGTTTTTCATTACGGCGGCATCCCTTTTCTGGTCTTCGTGGAATTGCTGATTGCAATCTCACTGCTGGAATTCTTCTCCCTGCTGAATCTCAAGCTCTACTTCTGGCAGAAGCTGCTGCTGCTGATCGCGGCATTATCGCCACCCTTGGCAATCCGATTCCTAGGGGGCGATTATCTTGTCGAGTTTATCCTAGTCGTGCTGTTTCTGACCGCGTTACCTCATGTCTTTTCCCGCGAACTGGGAAAGATCGGCCGGACAATCGGCCTTTCCTTTTTCGGCGTACTCTATCTCGCGATCAGCTACAACTGCCTGATTCTTATCCGCGAAACCGCCATCGTTCCCGCCGATCTGGCGGCAGGCTGGATCACCTTTCTGTTTGCGACTATCTGGATAGCCGATACGGCTGCCTACTTCGTCGGATTCAAACTAGGCAAACGGAAACTGGCGCCAACTGTCAGTCCCAATAAGACAGTGGCCGGCTTCGTTGGTGGTTTTGTCGGTGCACTGCTGAGCGCGGGAATATTCCATTTCATCTTCCTCGCACAGGTCGGCGTTGGCCGTCTGATTGTTCCCTCGCTTCTGATTGCCCTCTTCGGGCAGTTGGGCGACCTGGTGGAATCGGTCTTCAAGCGGGAAGCGGGCCGGAAAGATTCCTCCAACCTGATACCCGGGCATGGCGGCGTTCTTGATCGTTTCGATTCACTTCTCTTTGCGGCACCGGCACTTTATCTCTACCTGCGTTTCATCCACTAACTGCAGACTGCAGGTCGATGTTTTGAATGGTAGGGGAATGTTGCTACGTGCCCGAAAGGCTGATAGTTATGACCATGGACTTAAGAACCCTTTTCTGACACCTGACTCAGTGCAACTCAGTCAAGCCGTTTTTTGTTGAAACCAAGCGCGAGCAGTTACATATTGATTACAATAAAGAGTCTTTAGGTTGGAAGTCCTCTACTTCCGGCACTCATACTAGAAAGGTCTGACATGAGACTCCTTGATTATATTTTTCTCCTGCGTCCGATGTTGATCGTGCCGGTCTGGACCATCGCTCTGCTGGGAGCAAGGGCATCACTGTGGGCTACGAGAGGAACGAGCCCTTTCGAGTTCGATCATTATCCCTTCACTCCCTTCGTCGGCAATGATCTGAAGCTCCTGCTAATGCTCGGCTTGGCGGCGCTCCTTTCCGGCGGCGCCTTCATTATCAACCAGATCTTTGATATCGAATCAGACCGGAAAAACAAGAAACTGTTTCTGCTGGCCGAGGGTCATCTATCACTCAGAGAAGCGTGGGTACTCTATGCTGTCACTACTCTGGTCGCCATCGGCGGCACGTTCCTGCTTAACTGGCAACTGGGGGTTTTATTTATCTGTGGCGCCCTTCTCGGCATTCAGTACTCTCACCCCCGCTTTAAGGTAAGAAAGGATGCCTACAAATCGATACGCAACAATGTGCTGGCACACGGAATGCTGGCCTTTCTGTTTGGCTGGGTATTGTATCAGAATTTCAATATTGAGGGCGTATTGAAATCGGTTCCCTATATGCTCGGTGTCGGCGCACTCTATCTCAACACCACCCTGCCCGACATCAAGGGTGACAAGCGCTCCGGCAAGGTTACCTACGGCATATTCTGGGGTGCGGAGAAAACACAGACTGTCTCCGTGGTTATGGTAACTGTCG
>JAGLUH010000147.1 GCA_023134875.1 Candidatus Zixiibacteriota bacterium | reverse complement strand
TCCGGGGCAAGAATCTCAGTATCCCTTCTCCCTTTCCGCTCAAACTGAAGATTACGACACCGGACAACAAGATACTATCAGAACAACGCGCCCGCTTCGATGATCAGGGCGCTGTTCAATTCAAGGTGGCTATTCCGAGCTATGCCAGGACGGGACGTTACACGGCGATTCTGACCATCGGTGACAACGAAGAGATTGGACGTACTTCATTTAGTGTCGAGGAATTCATCCCTGATCGCATGAAAGTCAAACTTACCACTGAGCGAGATGCCTACTATGCCGGAGAGAATCTGAAAATCGATGTTGAGGCGGTTACTCTGTTTGGCCCACCGGCGGCCAGGCGACAAGTCGATGTGAGTATCGAGATTGAGGCCTTCCCCTTTGCTCCGCCAGCATACAAAGGGTTTATCTTTGCCGACGGGAGAAAATCATTTTCACGGCAGGAATTCAAGCTGGGCCGGCAGGTACTGGATGACGAAGGCAAACGGACGTATGAATACACCATCCCCGACAAGTTCAAACCTCCTTCAGCACTGCGCGGTATTATCGCCGCAACGGTAATGGAACCGGGCGGCCGTGGTGTCAGTGCCTATAAGGTTGTTAAAATTCACCCTTATGATGCCTATGTCGGTCTGCGTCGTCTCGACAAGGGATATTCTGGGGTCAATCAAGAGAACCGGATTGAGTTTGTGCTGACCAGTCCGGAGGGCCGGACGGTCAGCGGGCGCAAGCTGGAGGTGTCTTTCTATTATGTTTACTGGCACTCGATTCTCAGGCAAGCTGGCCGCCGGCAGGGCTATCGCTACGTTTCCGAAGAGGTTGAGGAGTTACAGCAGCGCTTTACCATTGACTCCCACGATGATGTTGCCAGTTTCAGCGTCACACCGGAACATTATGGGCGCTACCGAGTAGTGGTGTGTGATGTTGCCTCCGGAGCGTCGGCATCACTCTGGTTCTATGCGTCAGGTTGGGGCTACTCTCCCTGGGCGATGGACAACCCTGACAAAGTTGAACTTGACCTCGACAGGGAATCGTACTTGCCCGGCGAAAAGGCGCAGCTTCAGGTGCGAGCGCCTTTCCCGGGGAAACTTCTAATCACCATCGAGAGCGATCAGGTGATGGAATACCAGATCGCAACCCTCGAGGAGAACACGGCTACCTTGACGATACCGGTGACTGCTCAATTCAAACCGAATGTCTATATCGCGGTGCACCTGATTCGCTCCACCGAGAAGCTAAAACGTGATACGCCGGTGCGCGCCTTCGGTGTAGTGCCCCTGATGGTCGACTGCGAGGACCAACGCCTGAAAGTGGAACTGGATGCGCCTGCGGAAATCCGCCCCTGCCGGGAGTTGACAGTCAACTTCCAAGTGAAAGGGCTGACTGAAAACACCGCCTCTGTTACTATCGCTGCTGTCGATGAAGGTATCTGCCAGTTGACTGATTTTCGCACTCCCAACCCTCACGCC
This sequence comes from Candidatus Zixiibacteriota bacterium, assembly GCA_023134875.1. Classification (GTDB taxonomy): domain Bacteria; phylum Zixibacteria; class MSB-5A5; order CAIYYT01; family CAIYYT01; genus JAGLUH01. The sequence continues at coordinate 3,562 of JAGLUH010000147.1, read as the reverse complement.
CACTTTCTTGGCAAAGAACGGTTGGCGGTGGCGACACATGATATTTACAGCATAATCCTGCCGGAAATTGAATCTTCCTCTTCCTCGAGTTCCGGCGATGTGGAAGCGGCCCGCAAGAGACACCTGACACCAGTCAGCATCAAGCGGGTGAAACCGGTTTCCTTCTGGTCGGGGTTGATTCGTACTGATGCTCAAGGAGCGGGCAGCGTCAGCTTCCCCATCCCGCAGTTTAGCGGCACGATAAGACTGATGGCGGTGGCAACCTGCGGCAACAGGTTCGGTAATAGTGAAAAGAAAGTCATCGTGCGACAACCTATCGAATTGACCCCCACTTTTCCCCGTTTTCTGGCCGGTGGCGACAGGTTTGTCATTCCGGTTTCCGTATTTAACAACACCGGCAGCGAGTCGACCTTCGAGGTGAGTCTTCAGGTATCCGGGCCGGCGAAGCTGACCGGCGACGAGGCACAGAAGATAAAGATTGCCTCTGGCAGGGAAGAGATGGTTCACTTCAACCTTGAGGCGGGCGAGGGAGCCGGAAAGATCGCCTTTAAGCTGACAGCTTCCGGAAATGGGGAAAGGAGCGAGATCAGTGTTGAGGTACCATTACGACCGCCAGTACCCTTTATAACCCTATCGGGAAGTGGTTCAATCGAGGAAGCTTCACCGGCAATCTTCACTTTACCGGATGATTGGCTGGAGGGAACGGTTGAGTTCCAGCTCGCGCTTTCCTCCTTTCCGGCGGTTAAGTTCGCCCGCAGCCTGCAATATCTATTGAGCTATCCTCACGGCTGCCTGGAACAGACAACCTCCCGACTGTTTCCCCTACTTTATTTCAATGACCTGGCGCGCCTGGCGGAACCGGAACTTTTTGATCGCAACTCCGCCGATTACTACATCGAAGAAGGAATTACCAGACTGGAAAACATGCAACTGCCGTCAGGGGCATTCTCCTTCTGGCCGGGCGGCAGCTACACCAATGACTGGAGTTCCCTCTATGCCACTCACTTCCTGATCGAAGCGCGCCTGGCGGGATATGTCGTTCCTGATCGTGTCTATGACAGGATGATCGAAGCGCTGGACGACTATGCGCGCGATCATGGTAATGGCAACAGAGAGGAATACCAGACTGTTGCCTATGCCTGCTACCTGCTCAGCCGGACGGAAAAACCTGATAGAAGCACAATGAATTTCCTCAGAAGCTTAAAGCGAGACAAGTTGAGTAACTATTCCCGATATCAGTTGGCGGGCGCCTATGCCTTTGCCGGTGATATGGCCACGGCGCGAACGTTCCTGCCCAGAGCAGCCGCCCCTCTATCATCAAAGGAGGAACGCCAGACGGGGGGCAATTTCAATTCCTCGGTGCGCACCTGCGCGATAATGCTTGATATCCTGGCGCAGGTTGATCCGAAAAACCCAATGGTACCGTTGCTGGTGCAAGAAGTGACGGCGTCAGCAGCCGGAAGAGGTTGCTGGTACACCACGCAGGAGAATGCCTTTGCTTTACTGGCGCTCGGTAAAATCATGCGCCAGCAGACTGAAGAAGATTATCGCGGCCATGTCGTAATTACTGGTGAAGAGGTGCTGACATTCGATACTCGCAGTCAATCTTTGTCAAGCGGGGAGTGGGCGGGCCGGGAGGTAACCATTGAGCTTACCGGCAAGGGAACTTGCTACTATTACTGGCGTGCCGATGGCATCCCCCTGAATCGTGACATCGATGAGTATGATCATGATCTCCGGGTGCGTCGCCGTTACCTGGATGAAGAGGGCAACCCACTCGATCATGCTGATTTCAAACAGGGTGATATGCTGGTGGCGGAAATTACAGTGAAGGCAACCGCCGGCGCCATCGCTAATGTGGCTATTGTTGATCTCCTGCCTGCCGGCCTGGAAATCGAGAACCCGCGACTCCAATCACGGCGTAGCTTGAAATGGATCAAAGCGAAGGCGCGCCCCGCGTATATCGATTTTCGTGACGACCGCATGATTCTCTACACCAACCTGAGCCACAACGGGGAATGCAAGTTCTATTACAGTTTGCGGGCAGTAACTCAGGGCGATTTTGTGCTGCCGCCGATCTGCGCTGAGGCAATGTATGCACCAATGAAAGCATCAGTCGCCGGCAGCGGCAGGATAAAGGTTGTTCGTTAACTCCTGGGAGGTTGCTGAAGAACGCGATTAGTAGTCATCTCTAAGGGAATGAATTCTGTCATCGCAAGTTCGGCGGCTGTCGGACGAAGCAACCTCAAGGGCAGAGCACGCTCTGCCCCTACTCCAGGCGATGGCGGCTTTGGTATTTATCAATAACGTGCTGAATGATTATGCCAAGAATAAAACTGTTGTTGTTGTCCTTTTTCCTGTTGCCGGTTTTGCTATTCTTATTGGCTGACTGGCTCTTCCCCCTGCCAGTGGAGAGGCTGCAACCGCAAGGCTCAATGGTCGTATATGACCGTCACGGTGAGATGCTGCGTGTGTTTCTGGCGTCTGACCAGATGTGGCGTATCAGGGTAAAGTCTGAGGAAATCTCAGAGACTATCAAGCAGGCTGTACTCACTTATGAGGATCAGTATTTCCTTTGGCACTGCGGTATCAATCCGGTCTCGATCCTACGCGCTGCAATCGCCAATCTCCGGGCGGGAAAGATCGTCCAGGGCGGTTCGACAATCACCATGCAGATCGCCCGCCTGATGGAACCAAAGGCGCGTACTCTGCCAGGCAAGCTCATTGAGGCGTTCCGGGCACTGCAACTGGAGTGGCACTATTCCAAGGAGGAGATACTGACACTCTATCTTGATATGACCCCCTATGGCGGCAATATCGTTGGTATCGGCGCCGCCTCTCTACTCTATTTCCAGAAGCGTCCCGATCAGCTCAGCCTCGGCGAGGCAGCGTTGCTGGCGGCGATCCCCAAATCCCCGAATCGGTTCCGACCTGATCTAAATCCGCAGGCGGCATCGCAGGCGCGCCGAAAAGTGCTTACCACTATGGTCAGCCAGGGCAAGATTACTCAGGCAGAATACAATGAGGCGCTGGGCGAATCGATTCCGCAACAACGTCATCCTCTACCCTTTATGATCCCGCATCTGTCCGATAAGCTAATGCAATTGTACCCCGATCAGGAACGGATGCAGACGACTATTGATGCCTCCCGGCAACGAACAGTCACCGCTATCTTGCGCAACCATAAAGGAGCGCTTAGGAATCAAGGAATTACCAACTGCGCTGCCGTGGTGATCGACAATAAAACCGGTGACCTGCTGGCGCTGGTCGGTTCGATTGATTTCTTCGATTCTGCCGCCTGCGGACAGGTCAACGGCGCGATAGCGCCCCGCTCACCGGGGTCAACTCTGAAACCGTTTGTTTACGCACTTGGACTGAATGCAGGCCTGATTTCGCCGCAAAGCCTTCTTTGCGACGTTCCGGTGGAGTACTCCGGATATGAGCCGGTCAACTACGATGAGTGCTACAGCGGTGCGGTTACGGTCGAAGAAGCCTTAATTCGTTCACTCAATGTACCCGCGGTGAACCTATACGCCCAATTGGGCCGACACGGTCTCTATCA
>JAGLUH010000146.1 GCA_023134875.1 Candidatus Zixiibacteriota bacterium | reverse complement strand
GAAAGTACAAGACTTTCAACCTACAAAACGGAAACTTGATATCCCAGGCAAGAATCACTCAAGCCCACCTGTTAGATAGGGGTATCTTTGTACAGGACTTCTGACTTACATTTATCTTGCGAGAGGTTGGATAATAGATATGCTGACTCAGGTGACCAGAGAGCGGCAGCTATTCCAGCTTGAACTTGATTTTGGTTCTGACCGTGATTTCGCGTTGACCATGACCGGCCAATGTCGCTTCCAGCGCCGCCGCCAATATGGCCTGCTCAAAACCCCACCCCGGCCTGTCGCAACTGTTGACCAACGCATCTTTCATTTTACCGTTCTCGTCAAAGGTAAGCTCCAGCTCCAGAGTGGCCTCCTTGTTGGCCAAGCGCGCCCGCCGCGGATAGGTCGGATCGATATGAAGCCGATACCTGGCGGCCTCCTCGACTACCTTCCGGGAAGAAACAGAATCGCGCTTCTTCCACGGCTCGACCTTCAGTTCACGCACAGCCGCCTGTCTGGCGGGAGCGGTCAGCTTGTTGTCGATATCAATGACCGGCCTGGTTTTACCGCCACTGATAGCGGTAGCGTAGAGATTCCCTGCCACGGCAGGCCCTACCATGATGGTTGAAACTGCAAAAGCGAAAACCAGCCCGGCAGCCAGAGTCGCTGCCACTTTCTTCGGGCATAACGATTTCATTTCCATCTCCTCCTTCCCAACAACTTCATTTAACGTCGACCCGATCAAGCCAAGGCATGAAAAAGACGACCATAATCGAAATGCTTACAAGATCAACTCATAGATGCAGGCTGTTTTGGTCTAACCGAATCAGACGTCAAATATCGTCCTCCTATTTAATCTACGACAATCTTAATCCCAGTCAAGCACAATTCTCTTTTTTCGTCGTCTATCATAATTTTCGACCTGTTAGAACCCGGACTTGAATACGACGAACAGCAGGCGTTTGCTCTTCTGCGATATTCATCATCTTCCTCCTCACACTAATATCAGCTTTGAGGCAAACGCAGCTTTTTGTATGGCTACGCTTAGGCCTCGCCCAACATTTTTCTCAGGTGAAGTCAGTTACTTAAAGCCAGGGGCAGTGAGGAAATCCCCGCGGCTGAAACGGCGGTGAGGGGTGCTCAGGCGGACAGGGCGCTTATCCCTGTCCCGCCCGTTTTAGTGCAATGTGAACTTAATCTCATAAGCAGCCCAGACGATCACCGGCTGCTTGTTCTGCATGGCTGGTTTCCATTTTCCTTTCTTGGCAGCTTCAATTGCCGCTTCCTCGAAACCGGCATTAGCTCCCGACTCGGTATAGATAATGGCATCCATGACATTGCCATCCTTGCCGACCAGCACTTGCACCCAGACGGTTCCCTCAATGCCCGCCTTCTGCGCCATTGGCGGGTAGTCGGGCTTCACCAGCTTGAGGGGTTGCGGGCGTTCCTCAACCGGTACAAACTCATCTGGTCTGGGGATATAGTCATCCATCGGGATGTCGATTATTATGTCGCCAGTGCCATCACCGTCACCCAGAGCCGGCGCCGTGATTTCAGCCAGCTCCTCCTGCGAGACGACGACAAAGTCTTCCACGACCTCTTCATCCGGCACCGCTTCGGGCAACGCAAAACTGGGAGGAGCGATCTCCTGGGAGACTCTGACCTGCACCGTCTTCTTGGCCACTGACGGCGGCGGACCCAGGTCGGCAATCGATTTGATAACGATTAATGGCGCATCGGCAGCATCCGTCCTGGTCAGCACCTTTATCAAGGCGATGCTGCCTATGATGACAGCTACCAGGAGAACAACAGAAAGCATCCCCAGGAACATATTCTTCTGATAGGTTGCTTTCAGTTCAAAGGCGCCGATCGGTGAGAATCGCACGGAATGACTTTCAACCGTCATGATCAGTCACCTCCCCCGCCATAGGCTTCATAAGCCTTTTTTATCTTCTTGTCATGTCTCTCCGTCCAGTGATCGATAGCGTAACGGAAACTGAATTTCCCAGCATCAGGATTGGCTTCCTTATAAGACTTAGTGAATTCCTCGTTGTGGCGCAGGACATTTTCTACCACCTCGATTTCATCAAGCAAGTCAACCATTTTGACGTACTTCGCGTCGGGGTGGATAATCAGCAGCGTGTTCAGTTTCGGTCGTTCCCAGTTATAACGGGCAAACAGGTCTCTGATCGAATCAGCCGGAATCGGCCAGGGTATCTTGATATCCTCGTCGGTGGTCAACTCCCTGCCGATGTCGTAGTAGATATCGCCCTGACCGTCAACGTAGATATTGAGCAGGTTGCGCCTTTTTACCTTGCCTCGTTCCTCACCCTTCTCTTTTGGTGGCAGGTTGATCTCCATCGCCTGTGGTGCGGCGAAGATTGTCGTAACCATGTAGAAGATCAGCAAAAGGAAGGCGATGTCAACCATCGGCGTCATGTCGATACGGATCGAAATCCGTCGTTTCGGGCGCCTCAGTCCCTTCTTTCCGCCCTTAGCTTCTTTCTGCGGGGCATCTACTGCCATGGGACATTCACCTCCTTATATTCTCTCCGACTCCAGCTCGGTGATTATCTGGAAACGAGCCAGGTTACTTTCCACCATAGTGTCCATGATCTTCTGCATCACACCAAAACTGGCATTACGGTCCGCCTTGATAATCACCAAGGCATACGGATTGATGGCGCGGATGGAGTTGATCTCGGCGCCGACATTGTATTCGTCGGTCTCGGCGTAGATGCGTTCCAGCGTGGAGATCATCCTGCCCTCAACCTCTTTCTCCACTCGCTGGATGTAGTCGACGAAGATGGAGTCCTCGCTGGTGACCGTCACTACGATCTTGTCTTTGGCCGGCAGCTCGATTTGCGAATGCGAACTGGGAAGAGTAACCTCTTTCTGTTCCGGCGGCTTGAACTGCGTGGTCGCCATATAGAAAATCAACAGCAGAAAGGCGATGTCCACCATCGGCGTCATATCGATACGGATCGAAATCCGCCGCTTTTTCTTGATCTTCATCTACTGCTACGCTCCCCTGCTCTTGAACAACTGCATGATTTCAAAGGTCGCCTCATCGGTCGTGTAGTTGTAGGAATCGACCTTGTTCACAAAGAAGTTGTAAAAGAAGATGCCGCCAATACCCGAGACGAGACCACCGGCAGTATTGACCAGTGCCTCGGAGATACCGGTTGCCAGCGCCGTGGCGTCAATGACACCGCCGGCGGCGTGACCGGTGGCGGCGAAGGCACGAATCATACCGATGGTCGTTCCCAGCAGACCGACCATCGTTGCAATCGAGGCGATAGTGGACATGGCAATCAGGTTCCGCTCCAGCAGCGGACCTTCCAATGCGTTCGCCTCCTCGATGGCGCTCTGGGTTAGTTCGAGTTTTTTCTCAACGTTCATGTCCTCATCTTTGACCGACATGAAACGATCGATGCCGGCCCGCAGTACGTTTGCGGTCGTACCTCGCTGCTTGTCACAAGCGGCCAGGGCGCCGGCAAAATCATCCTTGCGGAGCATGGTAATCAGGTTCTTGAAGAAAACCTGTACGGAAGCCGTGCCTTTGGCAACCCGTAGCGAGAGGATTCTCTCCCCCACAAAGGCCAGCAACATCAGGAAAACGGCAATCAGCACAATCACCAGGGGGCCGCCCTGATGCACCGAATGGGCAATGGTACCCAGCGGTTGCTTCGATAGGATCGGACCCCAGATGATGTAGCCAACTGCAAAGGCAATCACTGTGTTTAGCGTTATGAAAATCGACTGCTTCACTTCAAGAGAACCTCCATTTTACGGTTAATCTATTAATAAACTACTCTCAATTTCTCGTCTATGATTTACAGTTCCTTTGACTTGTTGAAATTCATGATAAGCCCAAAAATCGCCAGCCAGAAGCCGATGCTGGAAAACTGAATAAAAGTCACAATCGAATAGCTGGCACTCAGACCGTCAACACCCAGGTGCGATCCAAAAGGAATCCGCTGGCCAATCAGCCCCAGCACGATGATGGCGAGGAAAATGATAAAAGGAATAGCCTGGAGCCGCAGGACACTCTTCAAGCGCCTGATGTAGTTTTCCTGAGTCCTGGCTTTCAGAAAGAGAAAAACCAGCGTCAGTACGCCGAATAGCACCGAAAGATACGCCAGGACGGTGGTCAGGTAGACAGTGAGCGGAATCACGCTGCCACCGATCATTTCCACATAAAACCAGAACCCTTCCATATTCAGAAAACCAGTAATGCCGCTGAAACTGGCTGTCCCATACAGGGTATCGACTTTCATCCAAACCAGGAAAGGTGCTACGATCATGACCAGGCTGGCTATTGTTATCGCAATCCGATCGGAAAGTCCCATCACCTCGCTGTAGACTACCGAGTTACGAAAAACAGAGCCAAGCTGTTTCTTGATTCCCTCAACATAGCTCTCGCGCTCTTCCTCATCCCGCCAGAAGGGTCGCGTTTTCCGGCCGAAAGTTTCAAAGCCGATATACTTGTATCGTTCTTCTTCGCTGATTTGATTCTGCTCCGTCATCAATACATTCCTCGGGCTTATTTGTTACTCGAGCTCTTCGACGATCTGTTTTAAGGTCTTGTTGTTGGGGTCGCACTTGAGACCGCGCTTGGCCCAGATCAAGGCTTGATCCTCCATGTCGCTATCATCATACATGTTATAGGTCTGGGCCAGCCAGGTAATAACGTCAATCTCATCACAAATGTTGATACCGGCCGCCTCCATCTTCTTGATACAGGTCAGCAGGTATTTTATCGCTGCCCGTTTCTCCGGCGGCTTGTTGGATATGGCGATGTAACCGAGCCACTTGTAGGGTTCGTAAGCAATGGTGTCACAATCGGCCCACTTCTTGAGCCACTCGGATGCCGCCGCCTTCTCCTTCATCGTAAAAAGATAAGTCGTGGCAATCGTTTTGTAGGCAGGACAGTGCTGCGGGTTCAACTCTATCACTTTCTTCATCATCTCGATGGCGGTCTCGTGGCTGTCAAGCTTCAGGTAACAGTAAGCCAGATTGAGGTAGGTATTATAGACATCAGGCTCAACTGCGATTTTCTTTTCCAGCCAGGGAATTGCCTCGGTGTACTGACCGTAGTAGTAGTAAGACAATCCCAGTTCGACATAGAGCTTGGGCACCAACGGATCATCCGGCTTGAGTTCGATTGCCTTGAGATAACTGGGAATAGCCTGTTGAAGTAGGGTGCTGTCGGCATTGCCCTCCCGGCGCCCTTCGTGATATAGTTGATACAGGGTTGTCGCCCTTTCCTTGAAGAACTCGAAATCATCTTTGGACCAGTGGTAGTTGGGATCGCCGCCGGAAATCTTCTCCTCATATTCGCTGTAGGCGGCTATTGCCTGGTCGAATTCATGCATCCGGAAGTAGGACTTGGCCTTGAGATTGTACGCTGCCGACTTGTCGCTACCCAGTTCGATCGCCTTGGTTAGAGCCTCAACCGCCTGCGGGAAACCGTTCAGGAAGTAGTAGGCCTGTCCCATGCGGTAGGCGATCTCTGCGGTCTCTTCGCCACCCAGTTCCAGGAACTTCTGGTACATCCAGGTGGCATTTCGAAATCTCTCCTGAGAGGTCTTATCAGTGCTGCCGTTACTATTCGCCGCCGACAGTGCTGCCAGCATGAAAATATCGCCACTCAGCTTGTAGGCCTCCAGGTAGTTGGAATCGAGGGCGATCGCTTTATTGGCCGATTGCAGGGCGTCAACAAACATCTTCTGGTAAAAGAGCGAGGTGGCCAGTTTAAGAAAGGCGAGTGCATCAGTCGAATCCTTTGCCACCACCTCTCGATAACCGTCGGCAGCCACGGCATAGACACCCTGATCAAAGCTGAGGTCGGCCAGGTTGCGCTGAAACTCGGTGTTGTCGGGGTCTTCAATCAGAGCCATCCGGAAAGCGAGGTCTGCTTCGTTGGTCTCGCCCCGGGCGGCATGGAGCAAACCGAGGCCATTATGGTACCAGCCGGCGTTTTTCTTGCTCCTCTCGGCGCCTTTCTCCAGGATTTTTCTCGCCTTATCCCATTGCTCTTTTTCTATATAAATCAGAGTCCGGTAGTAGAGAGCCATTTCGTGCTTTCTCTTGCGATCAAGGCATTCTTCCAACTGCTCTTCGGCAAGATCATAATCTCCTCTGGCATAGTAAGTGCGACCAAGTAAATAGTACAACTCAGCATAAGTGGCGTCCTTCTTGATTTTGTCCTGCAACAGGGAAACCGCCTCGTCAAAGCTTCGCTGCTTGATCAAAACCTCGACGTCATCAGCGATACCCGCCGAAAGCATCGCCGGAATGCTAAGTACCAGAACCAGTGTCAATAGAAGTAGTCTCTGCGTCATCGGATAAAGCTCCTGTTCAACCTGAACTGAGCGGCCAAGCCGCCAAATATAAAACCTAAATATATCATTACTTCATTTCTAAGTCAAGATTTTTTGCTCTTTCTTCCCTTCGGCAAATTGAGTCGTACCAATCTGATTCCCGCGTAGAGCACGATGATACCGCCAGCCCCCCAGCGCCAACGGGGATCAGGAATCGGCACATAGCCAGTCAGAAACAGAATCCCAACAAAAAGGATAATAGTTGCCGATATCCAGTTCACCAAGCGTTTAACATCAATCACAGTTCCCTCCAGTTGAACTGCCATAATTTATACAGCCCTGATCGCTTACTCTTCCCGGAAAAGCTCATTTACTGAGACTACTCACCACCGAAACTATCAATAACCAAATTCCGTGCCGGTTTGCACAATTTTTAACATTCGTAAGTCGTTGAACCTAAATACGTTTCCAATGATCGCCTATTGAACACTGCTAATCAACCCTTTCTATTTCGCACATTATGCGGTTCGGCAAGCGGACATAGCGTCCATCTTGTTGTTATACAACATATTAACAACACAAAGCCGCAGTAAGCTAATCCGCGAAAACTCACGCATGCCGGTATCCGTCAGGAGATGCGATCGTATAGCCATTGGCAGGTCTCCTTCAATAGAATACTCTCATGTTCATAAGTCGCCACGTGCGCGGGCGCCGCATCATAGAAAAGCGTCCCGTATCTTTTCGTCGCCATGCGGGAATCGGTAATAATCACCGCGCCCCAGTCAGACATGCTCCTGATTACCCGACCCAATCCCTGCCTGAACTTGAGGATAGCCGCTGGCAGCGACAGGGTGACAAAAGGGTTCTCGCCTCGATTCGCCGCCTGCTCGCTTTTGGCTACTTCGAGCGGGTCGTCCGGCACCGGAAAGGGCAAGCGGGTTAGTATCAGCAAACGCAGGCTTTCTTCCGGCAAATCAACACCCTCCCAGAATGATTCGGTGCCGATCAGCATCGGATTTGCCTCCTGCTTGAAGCGAGTCAGCAGTACCGGCGGTGAACTGTCAGGTCGCTGCACCAGCAGTGTGCCCGGCAGATTGTTCTCCTCCTCCAGGAGATGTGCCAGGAGCTCGATCATGCGATAGGACGTACAGAGCACCAGGGTTGACAGCCGCACCGATTTTCTCAGCTTGACAATCAACTGCGCCAGTCTGGCCGGGTAGCGCTCCGCTACCGGCGGCGGCAGGTAGCTGGCCAGTGCGATGTGGAGTTGATCGGCCAGGGGAAAAGGTGATCCCAGTTTCAGCCTGGTCGCATCACTTCCAAGATCGCGTCTCAGGCCAAGTCGACTGGAAATCCAGGCAAAATCATCCTCCGAGTCGAGGGTTGCCGAAGTGAGCACTATCGCCTTGTACCTGCTGTAGAGCCGATCTGCCAGGAGCTTGCCCACATCGGTTGGAGCGGCGACAATCACGATTTCCTGAGAGCGTTGCTTTTCCCCCCACATCACCATATTATTATTGTCCACGGTTGCCATTTGTTCCAGCAGTCGACTGTACTCGATCATGGCTGCCAGCCGCCGTCTCAGTTGTACAACTTCCACACCAGCGGCCAGATTCTCAGTACCGGCAATCTCATCCCTGAGTTTAGCGCTTGCATCTCTTAGATCGTTGTAAAGACGAGCATTACTCTGCCAGTGACTCCGCAATTGCGAATAAATCGAATCAGCGGCGGAAAAACGCATTCGTCCCGCCATGGACTTGCTTCCTCTCTCGAAAGCTTCTGTGAACTGATCAACCAGCAGTTTCAATCTGTCGACGAGTGGTGTGCAGGCCCTCGCTAACGCCCTTAGGATGTTGGCAGCTTTACCATCATCGTCGGGGAAAAGACTGGCAGCCTGACGTCGGAAGCGAGCGCTTTTGCCCCAGGCAACCAGTCGGGCCAGATGAAAGAGAGGTAAACGCGCCGCAAACGCTGCGGTTGCTTCATTTTCCAGCCGGTGCGCCTCATCCAGCACCGCGTAATTGAATTTGCCGAGAACAGCGCCATCAGCAAGTAGATCGGCAAACAGCAGAGCATAATTGGTAATCACCAGATTCGACCTGGCTGCCTGACGACGAGCCCGAAAAGCGTAGCAATCACGATAATAATAACAGTTATTACCAAGACAGCTTGACTCATCAAGAGTGAATTTATTCATCATTGCTTCCCCGATCGGGTCAGCGAACAGCCTGGTCTCCGTCAAGTCGCCGGATTTGGTTTCCTCTTCCCAGACCAGGAGCGCCATCAGTTTCTCCGCTTTCTCCGGGTCGGTCAGTAGGTCTGGTTCCGCCAGGTAAGCGTCGAACCTGAGCCGGCAGAGATAATTACCCAGTCCTTTGAGAAGAGAGACTTTGAAACCGGAAGGCACCAATCGCCGGAGACGTCGTAAATCAGAAAGGAATAGTTGCTCCTGGAGTGACTTGGTGCGAGTAACGACCACAGCGCGGCCCCCTTGAGCGAAACAGGTGGCAATAGTGGGCAGGAGATAGCCGATTGACTTGCCAGTACCGGTGGCAGCTTCCAGAAGGAGAATGTCACCCTGCTTGAGGGCTTGACTCACGGCTGCGGCGTAGCGGTTCTGTCCCCGCCTGAATTCAAAGCCGTCAATCAGTTCTGTTCCTCTACCATTGCTTGAGAGCAAATCAGCGGCATCATCCGGATCGACAGCCTTACCGGCGGTCAGGCTCTCAAAGCGGTCGAGATTGATAAAGCGGCGTTGATCTGTTTGATATTCAACATTCATTCCACTGACCGGAAGATGCTCTATCCAGTTGCGTAAAGATATCGAAGCCTGTGCCCCCGTGCGTTTGAGGCGGCGGCGCAGACCGCGAGGTAGTTTACCCGCCCTAGCAGTGATGATTTGCACCAGCAAAGAGAGCGCCTGCGGGTTATCCAGGTCAGCGGCAAAGGAAAAGGCGGCCCTGATCTGAGACAAATCCTCGGCAGCCAGAGTTGGGAAAAAGATCGTCAACAGCCGACGCAGGTTGAGCAGATGGCTCTTTTCCAGATATTGCTCCACGAGTTGCCAGTCCCTGCTGACTGACGGGTGAAATCTGTTCATCATAAAGAAGCCATCGAAATCCATCGTTTTGAGGAAGAACCTGTCGATCTTAGCGGGTAAACGTGCCGACGTGAGCGTCTCGTCATCCTGTTCAGGAACAATCAGACTATCCTCGGCAACAGGCTGCTCTCCCGTAAGCCGGAACCGCTCCACTACCAGAAGTCTCTCCGTTGCCTTTCGTCCCCTTGGTTCGGCGAAGATCAGCGCTAACGGACGCGCGGCATCAGGCAACGATTATCCCCTTGATATCAGAACTGCAAACGATTGGGTTTTGCTTGATAGATATATGACAGGTTGACCTTCTTTTCCTTGGGATCAACCCGGTCGAATTTAAGCAGCGCATAGCAACTGTCTTGATCCTGGAGCAGGAAAACCTGACCTGATATCACCTGCAATTTGTCACTGGACGGCATCTTCATCTCGGTCAGCCTAACCTCCTCCAGAGGAGCATATCGCCCCAAGTGGAAAAAGCACGTCTTTCTCAGAACATTATCAATGCGAGCGGGTGAAGCGACATAGAGTTTATCATCGATCTGAGCCAGGTAGATGTCATTAGCCAGATCATCGGTGAGAATCGATTTGACCCGACGAAAGGAAAATCCTCCTTGATTGCCCGAGAATGAAGGCCTCAGCACAAATCTACCTTCGGGACGCGGTATCACCTCGATTTCATTCGAGGGTGCAGATTCGACATTGCCCGGGTAAATCGTGGTGACGAATACGAAATATGATTGACCGTTGGTCAGTCCCTCCATGGCAAAGGTCTCAACGGCAAAGCCCGGACTGGTATCCCCGGCGTAAGGCGTCTCGTGAATCGGCTTCAGCTGCACTCGCAGTTCTGTCTCGTCCGGAGTCCCCAGTACCGGCCGGGGGGAGACGTAGATATTGTACCCCAGGATCGCACTGTTCTCGTCACGGTTGGTTTTCCAGGAGAGATTCGCCCGCTGGTGGAAAATCC
>JAGLUH010000145.1 GCA_023134875.1 Candidatus Zixiibacteriota bacterium | reverse complement strand
TAATTGAGGTATTAATGGTTGGATTATCGGAAACTATTCAGGCGGAAGGCTGTTACAAAAGTAGGGTACAGTTCGTATCCCTCCTGTCTCTGTCCTTAGGGACAGTCGCGTAACTGGGTGGGACTTGGCGGAGTTCCACCCAGCCTTTTTTTGTTTTTTTTGTCTTTTTTACTACTCCAACTCGTCCCTTATAACCTGCATCAGGGAATCGATCGGGAAATCATGTGACATCACATCACGGATTTCTTCGTAAAGCAGAAGCGCTTCCTCTTTCTTGGCTCGCTGAGGTTGTGCGGCAAGAATATTGGCCAGGTTCATCTTAAGCGCCGGTGGCTGGTTTTCGCTCTGGCTGATTACTGATCGCAAGGCAACTTCGGCCTCACCTAAATTACCCGAGTACGCCAGAAGCATCGCCCGGTTCACTACAAACTGATCCTTGGGTCCGAATTTAACGATAGCCGAGTCCAGAATCTCGATAGCGACTTCGGTTGAATCATACTTTGCGGCCATTGAGGAGGTCTGAACATACAGTCCGGGAAGATCAGGGCTGGCGAGAAGGGCTCTCCGGGCGTGATAGTATGCCCGCCCCGGCTGATTGTTCTTGAGCCGAAGGTCGGCTAACTCGACATGGTACGGCTCCTTGGTGCCATCCAACCGGGCCAGCGTTTCGATGGCGTCGATAGCGTTCTGCCAGTCGCCGAGCGACTTTGCCACTTCGCGAATCTGTTCGTTAATTTCGCGGTCGTTTCGTTGCATCAGGTCGGCCCGCTTGAAGTAATAGATCGCGGAATCAAGCATATAGTCCTGACGATACGCTTTGCCACAGGCGAGTAGCAGGTCGCGGTTTTTGTTGTCAATCTCCAGGCCGCGCAGATAGCACTCCCGTGCTTCAGCGTAGTCACGCTCTTCAAAAGCCTCATTACCGGTTTTGAGCAGTTCTTCAATCGAATCACCGCTGCCGCATCCGGCCAAGACCGCCGCTGCCAGCAATCCAAGAATAAAGATGGTAATTTTCATAATCATAAGCCTCAACCCGGATTATAGCCAAATCGGCTTGGTTTATCAAGCGGCCGGGTACATGACATCAAATCTATGACACCGGTCTCGTTCCGTTCGAGTTGACAGCCGGTCTCAAACAGTTAGATTGAGCCATGACCGAAGAAATTGAACAAACCAAAAAAACAATTTCCAGCCGGGTGCTGGCCCTGAGCTATTTCTGCAATGTTTCGCCCCGTCTGTTCGAGGCTCTGCTGGGACAATTCAAGACGCTCGACGCAATCTACGCCGCCGAACCGGAAGAGTTCCTTCAGATCGAAGGAATCGACGAGGAGCGAGCCGAAGAACTTAGCCGAGCCGTTGACCACCTGGACGCAGCTACGGTTACGGTTCAGGCCTTGTCAGAACGGGATATTGGGATTGTGACCCGGTTTGACGACAATTACTGTCGCCTGCTGTTCGAGCTGAATAATCCGCCGTCGCTCCTGTACTGTCGGGGCAGGATAATCGCCAACGATCAGAAGAGCATTGCTGTGGTCGGTTCAAGGACCGCTTCGTCCGAAGGAATCGAGTTGACTTCGCGGCTGGTGAAAGAACTTGTCGCCAATAAGATACAGATCGTTTCTTCGCTGATTGGGGGTGTCGATGCCACTGCCCATCTGGCGGCCAAGAGTGCCGGCGGGAAATCGTTCGGCGTGCTGAACTGCGGTTTTGATCAGATCGACCGGGCCGAAAGTGTACCGGTGGCTATTGACATTGCTCAGTCGGGTGGGGTGATATCGGAGTATGCGCCCGAAATAGAGACCGACGAGAACAGTGATCGTGAAACCAATCGTATTATTGTTGGCATGGCTCAGGCGGTGGTGGTTACCGAAGCGTACGCCGATTCCAATCGGATCCTTGATCTCCTGCTGGCCTGCCGCGATATCGGTAAGATAACGTTTTTCATGGTCAACCCGGAACATGGCGCTCTGGCCGACGAAACCAGTCTGACCCAAGCGGTAAGTTGCGGTGCGATTCCGATTGAAGGGTTTGACCACGTCGGCGACATAGTCAAGTCATTGATCTAGAGGTCGCGGTGGAAGACACCTATACCACGATACGGACCGAATCACAGATCGAGATCAAAGTCAAAGGTTCGCGATTTATCGGTGAAACATGTCTGGTGGCTTCGGTTGACGAAGCGGTGGCTCGTCTGGCGGTCGTCCGTAAGCGCGAATACCAGGCGACCCATCATTGCTATGCCTATGTCACCGGATGGCCGGACCAGGTTGGGTTCAAGTATTCCGACGACGGGGAACCATCGGGTACAGCCGGCCGGCCGATCTACGATGTGATCACCGGCCACGCCCTGACCAATTTGCTGGTGGTTGTCACACGCTATTTCGGCGGGACCAAGCTGGGCACCGGGGGGTTGGTACGAGCCTACAGTGAGGCAGCCCGCGCCGCGGTGGAAGCTTCCGGTCGGCACCAACAGTTCCTGACCCGTGATTATCGCTTTGTTTTGGAATTCGCCCGCTACGATCAATGG
>JAGLUH010000144.1 GCA_023134875.1 Candidatus Zixiibacteriota bacterium | reverse complement strand
CAGAGCTGGGGCAACCAATTCCCTACGAACCCGTGTGGGAAGCCGATGAAGGTACGGAGACGTGATGGGCGGAGTACGACACCCCATCCCCTTCGGCACCGCTTCGCGGCAGGCTGTGATAACTGTGTGCACGGGGCTGCTGGTTGTCGCCCTGCTACTCTTAGCCTTCAACGTTGCCGTGGCGGGCGATCCCAGTGTGGATCTGACGCCGGAGGAACGCGTTTGGCTTGATGAACACCCTGTGATCAGAGCACGGGTGGGAGATGCCGCGCCTTTGCATTTCTTCGATGGCGAACCTCGAGGCATTGCGGTGGACTACCTGAATCTGATTGCAGAGCGTGCCGGCTTCAAGATTGAGTATGTCTACGATATTCCATGGTCGAGCGCCTTGGAGCACATTCGCGACCATGAAGTTCTTGATGTGATCCTTACAGCTAAGAGAACGCTTGAGCGCGAAGACGACATGGCGTTTACCGAGGACTACCTTTTGATGCCCTGGGTCATCTTCACCCAGAAAGATAAGCTCGTTGCAGCGATGGAGGAGCTCGCCGGTCAGATTGTTTCGGTAGAGCGGAACTACGTCATGCACAAGAGACTGGCTGACGAGTACCCCGGCATCATACTTCTCGTTAGGGAAACATCCAGGGAGGCTCTCGAAGCGGTTGCAACCGGAGAGGCCGATGCGTACATAGGAAACCTGACAACCGGGTCGTACATCATTCAGTACTACAACTTGATTAACCTCCAAGTCTCCGCTCCCACCCCTTTTGGCAGCCACGATCAAGCGATGGCCGTCCGGGACGATTGGCCGGAATTTGTCAGCATTCTGAACAAGGGCCTGGCATCCATCACGGAAGCGGAGAGAGTTGCCATTCATCAAGAGTGGGTGCCCGTGCTAGAAGTCCAGCCTACCCCAACCCCTGGGCTGATCAGTAGATGGCGCACGGTTGGACTCGGTGCCGCGATCATTCTCGGCCTCCTGGTTCATTTGTCGCTCTTGATGCGCCTTGTTGGCGACCGACTCCCGATGGGGTTGCAGACAGTGCGCGCGAAGTTCCTTGGAATCGTGGCAGCATTCGCGTTCCTGATCCTCGGCCTCCTGACGATCTGGATGGCGCTGAACAGCCTTGAACGACAGGAGAGAATCCATGTTGGTTCGTCCCTCGAGGCCTCCGTTCAGATCATCCAGGGCTCATTGACCCTCTGGATCGAAGGGGAGAAGCGCCATGTGGAGATGCTCGCTTGGGATCCGTTTCTCATCGAACTGACGGAACTTCAATTGAGGGCTGTCCGAACTTGGCTTGAGCTCCCCACAAGCGGTCGCACCACAGTGAGGCCACAGTTCGTTCGGCCAAGGATTCCCGGCGAATTTCATGACGGCCTCTTCGTCATCTCCCCGGATCTGATCAACATCGTGTCCGACGACCAGCGGAGCATCGGTGAACGCAGCGTAATCGCAGCACAGCACCCGGAGATCCTGAAAGTCGCCCTCTCGGGCCGGACCGTGGTCGTCCCGCCGATCTATTCCAAGGTGCTCACGCCCGAGGAAGGCGAAGAAGAAAAGGGCGTGCAGAAGTGCTTCTTGTTCATCGCCACACCGATTCACGATGCGAGTGGAGCTGTGATCGCGACTCTCGCCATTCGATACGATATAGCGGAGAAACTGACCGTATTGCTCGAGCCAGGTTGGTTCGGGCAAACGGGTG
>JAGLUH010000143.1 GCA_023134875.1 Candidatus Zixiibacteriota bacterium | reverse complement strand
GTTGAATTTATCCACCAGGTCAGGAATTACGGCCCGGATACGGTAAAGACGCTCGATGTCTACTTGGCTATCCCTCAAAATCGCGACAACCAGGAACTGATCGAGCCGGTTATCTTCCATCCGGAGCCAACCCGGATTCTGACCGATAAATGGGGACAGCAAGTCGCCCACTTCGAGTTTAGTAACTTGGCGCCGACGCAGTTTACTACTGTAACCATGTTGGTCTCAGCAAAGCTTTACCAAACTCGATATTTCGTTTTTCCCGACAACGTCGGCAGTCTGGAGGATATCTCGCTGGAAATTCGTGAACAGTATCTCGTTGACGATACCAAGTTCTCCTTAGAGAATCAGGTAATTCAAGAGGCAGTGAAGAAAGCAGTCGCTGACGAGACCAACGCCTACTGGATCGGCAGGAAGATTTACAACTATGTCATCGAGCACATGGAGTACGAACTGGCGGGCGGCTGGAATATCGCCCCCACTGTCCTTGATCGCGGTAACGGTTCCTGCTCGGAGTACGCCTTTGTCTATATCGCTATGTGTCGCGCCGCCGGTCTGCCGGCGCGTTATGTCGGGTCGGTGGTTGTCCGCGGTGACGACGCCTCGTGGGATGCTGTCTTTCACCGCTGGGTGGAGATTTACCTGCCGAACTTCGGCTGGCTGCCGGTCGACCCTTCAGGAGGCGACTCCAAGTGGCCGTCGCGGAGAGCCGATTCGTTCGGCTACCTCAATAACCGCTACCTGATTACAACTGTTGGTGGCGGCGGTTCGGAATACCTGGACTGGAGCTATAACGCTAACGAACGGTGGACATCTAAGGGCAAATGCAAAATCACAGTCGAGGCTTTCGGCGAGTGGACACCTCTTGAGATAGAAGAGGAATAATATCGGAGGGTTCCAATATCTTATCTGAATCTAATGCCTGCGCCACTTCGCGTGCCGAAGTTGTAGGCAGCAGCCCGGCACATTCGACCACAGAGGCAGAAAGTGATTGCGCATCTACTAAGAGAGTTGTTAAGATTCGAAGAATTTACGACCTGATAGGGGGAAATGTGCGCAAAAAGGAGTTCTTCGATGAGGCCAGAAATCAGTCGATCATCAAAGCTGCAATAGTCAGCAAGTACTTTGATGCGTGGGCGAATGTGATCAGCGGGCACCTACGACGGCCCGGGACACAGGGTGCGCGCAACATAGGATACATTGATCTCTTCGCGGGACCCGGCAAGTACAAGGATGGCACGCAGTCCACCCCCATGCTAGTGCTGGAGAAGGCCCTTAATAACCCGAATGTCCGGGATCGCCTGATCATGATCTTCAACGACAAGGATCCTGCAAACATAGAGAAACTGAGAGCTGAGATCGAGGAACATTCCAGATATCACGAGTTGAAAAATAAGCCGCAATTCTACAGCAAGGAGATTGGCTCTGACATAGCAGAAATCCTGGAGTTGGCGCACCGTATCCCAAGCTTGTCCTTTGTCGATCCATGGGGATATAAGGGGCTTAGCCGAAAGCTAATTGCATCGTTAATAGCAGACTGGGGCTGTGATTGCATTTTCTTTTTCAACTTCAATCGTGTGAACGCTGCTGTCTCGAGTGATCTTTTCCGAGAACGTATGAGTGCGATTTTCTCTGCCGAGCGTTTGTCTATACTTACGGCACGTCTTATTGACCTGTCGTCAGATCAGCGTGAGTTGACTATTCTTGAAGAGTTGACCGCCGCCATGTCCGAGATCAGCGCTGTTCACATACTACCTTTCTGCTTCAAGGATGACAGGGGTAGGAGAACCAGCCACCACATCATCCTAGTCACGAAGCACTTCAAGGGCTACGAAATCATGAAGGACATTATGGCTAAGTATAGCACCTCCTTAGATCAGGGTGTTCCGAGTTTCGTCTATAACCAAGCGACAAAGGCACAGCCTTTCTTGTTCGAACTGACTCGACCCTTAGACGAGCTTTCTGACATGCTGTTGGAAGAATATGCCGGGCGGGAATTAACTATGGATGAGATCTATGCCGAGCACAGCCTGGGTAAGCCGTACATCAAAAAGAACTACAAGGATGTACTTCGCGGGCTAGAGGAGCGAGGGCACATACGTTGCTCACCAGCGGCTGACGATCGAAAGAAACAGAAAGGACAGATCACCTTCGCTGACAGCGTAAAGGTAACATTCCTAATTCGGAGAACTAAGTAAATGGCTAAATCAAGTATCGAATGGACATCCTCAAGTTGGAATCCGGTTACCGGTTGCAGTAAGATCAGTATCGGTTGTCGGAACTGCTACGCCGAACGGATGGCACTGCGCCTGCAGGCGATGGGGCAGCCGAATTACCGTAACGGCTTTACGCTGACTGTCCATGAGCATGTGTTAGAGAAGCCCCTCAAGTGGAAGAAACCGCAGATGATCTTTGTCAACTCGATGAGTGATCTTTTTCATCGCGACGTTGCGGTAAGTTTCATAGACAAGATCTTCGACGTCATGTGCCGCGCCCACTGGCACCAGTTTCAGATATTGACGAAAAGATCAAAACGACTGCTAAAACTCAACTATCGTATCGACTGGCCTCCAAATGTCTGGATGGGGGTGACTGTTGAAACTGACAGATTCCTGGGGCGCATTGATAACCTGCGACAAACTGACGCGGCAATTAAATGGCTGTCGCTCGAGCCGCTACTGTCGCCGCTGCCGAATCTCGATCTTACCGGTATTGACTGGGTGGTAGTGGGCGGCGAATCAGGCCCGGGCGCGCGTGCCATCAGGAAAGAATGGGTGATTGATCTGCGCGAGCAGTGCCTGGATGCCGGCGTCGCTTTCTTTTTCAAGCAATGGGGCGGCGTGAACAAGAAACGAAGCGGCCGCCTGCTGGAGGGCCACTTTTGGAATCAGTTACCGAAGGTGACGACCGCAGCGACCGCCAGGCAGTTGACCTTCCTGGACAATTCCTCGTAATCAGTAAGGCAGGAGTCAGGGACTCCTGCCCCACGACTTTCTGCAGTTGTTTTCGCCGAGACCTGCCTGATGGAGACGGAGTTTCTCTCTCCCCAACAAAAGAACCTGGCGGTTAAGCATCCCGCCAGGTTCGTGCAAAGCTTTATCGTGTCTGTTCGTTTAGAACGATGCGATGAAGTTGACCATGAAGGTATTGCGCTCCGTTTCGGCAACTCGCACCGGCACCCCCGGCTCATCAGGTTTTTCCTCAAGACGATTCACCGTCGCGCGTTTGAAAGTCAGGGCGAAGTCAAATCCGTCAGTCAGCTCGTAGCCAACGCCTAAGGTAAGATACTTGGCGTCATTCTCTTCAGCCTCAAGCTCCAGACCCGGGTCTTTGTGGTCAAGATGACGGTCGACAAACTCAGCCTTGCCGAAGACATAAATGTCAGCCAGGAAGGTTTCCGACGTGGCAACATTGAGCTTGGCAAACGCCGTCACACCCTTCGATTTGTCCTGTTCGGGCAGATTAACACCCGTAGCTGTAGTATCAGCCTTTCTATTGGGCCAGACATCATCGGTAGCCATGAAATAGTCGATGTAGAAAGTGCACCACTGCCGGTACTTGAATAGCCCGGCAAAGCTGATACGATCTTTCTGGGTGTAATCAGCAAAACTGATCCCAGGAAGTGGTTCCAAATTGGGGTAGCCTTTATAATATTGAAGCCAAATGGCGCTCTCTTGAAAATCGGGCTTGTTGTGCAGAGGAGTGAACGAGGCAAACAGCGCGACATCTTTGTGTTTGTTGAGTTCTGCTTCGGTGTAGCCGGAACCGTTGAGAATCTGCAATACCAGCGTGCCCCAGTCACCGGGGAGGGTGCCGTAAAGGCCGACGCCGAAATCAGCCGTAGGGAGATACTCCAGCTTTTCCAGTGAGGCTTCGTCAATATAGCGCAACCCCCAAGCCGCATCGACCATCTCAACCCAGGCCGGCGCCTGAAGACCAAGCCGGAAAGAAGTGTGGGGCAACAGTTTCTCGATTTGCAGGTAGGCATATTGCGCCCGGAATCCCCAGCCATTGAAGCCGCCTTCGTTGTTGTAGATATCGGCGGTAAGCCTGGCGCTGAATTTGTCGTCAAACTTGTGCTTCAAGTCGATATAAGCCTGCGTGATATTAAACTGGTTATAGCTCTTAACCTCTGTCGAATCCGTGAGAAGGGGGTCACTCACAGCCCTGAGACTCTGGTCATTGAGATTGAGACGCCAGTTGACATAGATCTCGCCGCCGATCTCGGTATCGCCCGCAAGCAACGGACTGGTCACCAATAGAAGACCTGCCAAAAACAGCAATAGAGCGTTCATCCTTTTCATAGGTTCTCCTTGTCTTGCACGATTCTCCAACAATCTACCCTGCAATTTGACTCATGATTTCCATCCTCCTCGAAACAGCGGACACTGATTCGAGACCGAAAAATCTGAAGAGCTTATTTAACAAATCCCCACTATTCTGTCAACTACTATTTCAGCAGATTTTCCCCGAAAGCGGACCACTCCTGCTCCAGCTTCTAAACTATCGTCTACTTGTCCAAGAGCGGTACTGTTTCCTTAAATAGTTTTTCAGCCATCAGCTTATGCCCCGGCAAAGTGGGGTGGCAATGATCAACATAACAGTAAGTTTCCGGCAGACCAGCAAATAAACCCTCAAAATCAATAAGCTGCACATCAACCGTCGCCGCAGTCTGACGCAGGGTCTGATTATAACTCGATTTAATTCTGAGTGAGTAGTGGTCAAGTTCCCGGGCGCGGTGAAGGTAATGATCAGCCGACTGCCGATCATGATTATAATTGATCACTCCCAGATTATAAAGAATCACCGGATTAAGACTGTCTCGCGCCAGTGCCGCTACAAACTGCTCCTGCGATTCCTCTCCCCGTCGCCAGAGCAGCACGCCCAGGTTATTTAAAAACTGCGCATTATGAGGCCGGCGGCTGAGCTTCTCCTGATAGAAGCGTTCGGTTGATACCAAATCACCGGTATCGGCAAAGGCGCTGGCGTATACCTTGCTGGTCCACAGGTCATGCCGACCCGGCAGCAGCAGGGTGTCGAGGCAGAGCGACCAGCGGGCGGTTATATCTGAACGCATCCTGTCAGCCATTACCAGCCGACCTTGGGCGTCCTTCCCTCGGCTAAATACCTTGAACTGAATCCCCGGCGGCCACAGATCGGGAGTCGGCACAGTACAGAGCGCCAGCTTACAGTTATGCCCGTCGCACCACTCCTTGATTGTCAGAAGATTCTTCCGGAAATCATCAGGTGAAACCCGGACTTTCAACCTGCCCCCTCCCTCCTTTCCACTCTGCCAACGCAGCCAGAACCATTTCAGCGCCCGATAAATATAGCTTCTTGCCAGAATCCGCTTCATTGTTCCATAACTGGAGGAGAGCCGGTAAAGCTCGTGGTCGGAGAGAAAGCCGTTGATGGAGGGATCATTATTGCCGAAGTAGGTGATCACTACGTCAGGTTGCAGTGTCTTGCCCCGCCGTTCCAACAACCGGCGGCACTGCCAGCTCGAATAACCGGCGGTAGCGGTATTGATAACCCTGACCGGTCGTCGCGGGTAAGCGTTTTTCAGGAGTTTCTCCAGGCCGAATACGAACGAGTCATGGAAATCGGCCAGGCCCAGGCCAAGCGGCGTGGAATCGCCCAGAAAGAGAATACGAAATTCGCCTTCCTCTTTTGGGGGAATCTCTTCGCCGACAAAACCATCACTGTTGGTATATACCAATGCCGAACGAAAATCAGGTTTCATCCGCCAGAACAATTCCGGATCAGGCTGGTGCATCCCCATGAATGAATCGAAGAGGTGCATCTGCCATAGCTTGAACTCGTAGTGAAGATCATCCTGCCTGTTGAGATAGCTGAAGGAAACCGCCATAAACAGCCGCAACGTCAGTTCAACCACCAGAAAGAGCGCCACCACTGTTATCGCACCGAAAAGAACGTAGCGGCCTGAATGACTACCAGGACTCAATAGTTTTCCTCCAGGGTGATTTCACCGGCAGCCAAAGTCATGACTTCGCCATCGACCTCCACCAGGAGCATGCCTTCGCCGTTGATATCAATCGCCCGACCGGAAATCGATTTTCCCCCGCGTCTGAAAGCTATCTGCCGGGAGAGAACCGAGGAATGCGCTTTAATCGTATCGAGCTGCGCCGCCAAGCCATCGGTTATAAAATGCAGGTAGCGTTTCTCCAGCTTGATTAATAGTTTCTGAAGTAGCTCGACCCGATTTACCGGCGCGCCTGAGACGATTTTTAGTGAAGTAGCTTTATCCGCGATCTCAGCGGGGAAATCCGCAATATCCTGATTGATATTGATACCAACACCGACAATGAGAAAACGTACCACATCAGCGCCCGCTGCCAGTTCAGTCAAGATTCCCGCCACTTTACGGCCGTCGATCAGCACATCGTTAGGCCATTTGATCTTTGCCTCGATGCCAAGAAGTTCGCTGATACACTCCACCAAATTGACGGCAACAACGAGCGAAAACCCGGGAGCGAGGGCGGGCGATATCTGCGGTCTCAGGATCAGCGAGGCATATATCCCCTGGCGGGGTGGCGAGTGCCAATCGCGACCCAGCCGACCCTTACCTCCCGACTGCTCCTCGGCGACCACCAGCGTTCCCTCTGGTTCGTCCCTCAGCGCCAGGGAGTAAGCTTCGACGTTGGTAGAGGTGATCGTCTCGAAACTGTAAATCTGCCTGCCAAGGACCTTCGTCGGCAAACCGGCAATGATCTCGTGTGCCAACAAGCGATCCGGCGCCGCAAAACCGGCAATCTCACCCTCATCGCTGCGGGTAAAATGATAACCTTCCTGAGATAATTCTTCGAGTGATTGGGCTATCGTCAATGGCGAGACCCTCAATATTTCAGCCAATTCTTCAGTTGAGAGCGCCGAACCTGATTTCTGACGCAGATAGGATAGCAGCCTGATTTGAAGCGGGGTGAAATCGTGAGGCATTAACTCAGGTCACCTGGTGTTTGCAGTTGCAGGGAGAGATCAAGCCAGCGTGCGGAATGAGTCAGCGCACCGGCGGAGATGAAATCCACTCCGGTTTCCGCGTAGTCTCGCACGTTCTCAAAGGTCATGTTACCGGAGGC
>JAGLUH010000142.1 GCA_023134875.1 Candidatus Zixiibacteriota bacterium | reverse complement strand
CTCCAGATCGAAGTTGTCAAGCATGATCCGATCTATCGGAAATCGGGCAGCCTCACGGACATCGTCAAGCGAGGTAACTTCAACTTCTATTAGCATATTTTTGCTCTTGCTCTCGGTAGTCACTCTCAATGCGGCTTCGATAGCCTTCGTCAGCGAACCGGCGGCGCTGATATGGTTCTCTTTGATTAAGATCATATCATAGAGACCAAGGCGATGGTTCTCACCACCGCCGGACTTGACCGCCCGCTTCTCCAGGAGTCTCAGGGTGGGGGTTGTCTTCCTGGTATCAAGGATTTTGCAGCCGGTGCCGGCGATCTGCTTGACAAACCTTGATGTCAGCGTGGCAATGCCAGAGAGGTGCATCAGGAAATTGAGCGCGGTGCGCTCCGCCACCAGGACGGAAGTTAACCTTCCTGATATCTCAGCGATACACTCACCGACGGCTACTACACTTCCTTCGCTCAGCTTGGTGGAAAATGTTATCTCGGGATCGATGCGGCTGAACACCAGCGCGGTGATATCAAGTCCGGAGATGACTCCGGCTGCCCTGGCGACAATCAGCCCCTGCCCTTTAAGATCAGGAGCGACCGTCGCCTGCGTCGTGACATCGCCGGCACCGATATCCTCCGCCAGGGCGCGGTCGGCCAGTTCCTCCAGGTACTCCGATTTAATCTCCATCGTGAAAATGGTAACATATCCGGCTCCTGCTGTCAATAGCGACCCGCCGGCAAGAGCAGGCGACTAACAAGCCAGCCAATCACATCTTGACTTGAACGATTGTTGTTGCTACCATCAGGGTTAATGACAATCACGAGTTTAAGCTGGCTGGAGATTGATGCCGCCGCCCTGCGACAGAATATCGAAGCGATCAGGGCGAACCTCAGCCCCGGCTGTTTGATGGTGCCGGTGGTCAAGGCCAACGCCTACGGCCACGGTTACCTGGAGATAGGCAAGCTGCTTGACAAACAGGGATTTCCCTTTCTCGCGGTCCACAACCTGGAGGAGGCGATCCTGCTGCGAGAGGGAGGAATCGAGAATGACATCCTGATCATGGGGTATATACCCCTTGCTGACTTGCGGGCAGCAGTCGCCGCAGGGTTTGACCTGGTTGTCTATAACCTGGAATCGCTTAAGAAACTGGTAGCGGTCGCGACGGCGAAGCAACCGGCCCGGTGCCACCTCAAACTGGAGACCGGCACCCAACGCCAGGGAATAACCGAGGAGCGACTGCCAGAGTTCCTCAAGGAGTTTCAGGAATCGTCGCAACTGATGCTGCGTGGGGTCAGTTCCCACTTCGCCAATATTGAGGATACTACCGACCACTCTTACGCTCAACTGCAGATGGAACGATTCGGGCGGATGAAAGATCAGGTAATCGCTTCGGGATTTGCAGTACCCTATTATCATATCGCCTCTTCGGCGGCTTCGCTGCTTTTTCCAGAGACCCATTTCCATTTGGCGCGGGTGGGGATCGCCCTCTACGGTTTGTGGCCGTCAAAAGAGACCTATCTTTCTTACCGGCTGGCCGGCAAGGAGAATCAGATCTTAAAACCGGTACTCACCTGGAAATCACTTTTGGGACAGATCAAGGACGTACGGCGGGGGGAGTATGTCGGCTACGGCACCACTTACCGCGCCACTGCCGATATGAAATTGGGCGTGGTGCCAATCGGCTACTTTGACGGCTATGATCGCCTGCTCTCCAACCGTGGTTACTGTTTAGTCAATGGCCGGCGGGCGCCGATCCGGGGGCGGATTTGCATGAACCTGTTTATGATCGATGTCACCGATATTCCCGATGTCCGGCTGGAAAACACGGTGGTGTTGATCGGTGAATCGGGCGACGAAATAATCAGGGCTGAAGACCTGGCGGAGTGGGCTAACACGATTAACTATGAGATCGTTACCCGTATCGGCGCGCATCTGAAGCGCATAGTGACAAATCCGTAAAGGAGCGGCTTATGCCCTTTCTGGAAGATGATAGCAGAAAGATATACTACAAACTGACCGGCGCCGGGCCGCCGCTGGTGCTGATACATGGAATGGCGCTGGATCACCGTATCTGGCACGATCTGCCAGAGTTTCTCGCCAGGGAATACCAGGTTCTAACCTACGATTTGCGCGGTCACGGCCAAAGTTTCGCGCCGGAAACCGGCTACTCCTATCGCGAACATGTCAATGACTTAAAGGCGCTGCTGGCTGAACTCAAATTTGACAGGGTAAACATCGTGGCGCATTCGCTGGGTGGCGCGGTGGCAATCAAATATGCGCTGCAGATGCCGAATCGGGTCAGGAACCTGGTACTGGCAGCGCCTCATGTCGTCGGTTATGCTGATTATTCCGACTGGCCTGATATCTATCGCACGGCGCGCCTGATTGATATCGACCAGGCCCGGATTTCCTGGGAAACTTTCCGGCTTTTCCGCAATCTCAAGAAAGGCTCTCCGGAAAAGGAGCTTTTTGACTGCTGTCTGAAAAATTTTCCCGGTAGGATGTGGACCGACCCCAAGGCGGGACGATATATGGACGAAAGCGACTTGAAAATTCTCGACAGGCTGGAGGTTGCCGTTCTCCTCCTCTGCGGCCGCGACGATCATGATTTCCTGCCCCTGGCCAAGATAATCAATGCCCGCGTGCAGTATGGTTCCCTCTTTGAGATTCCTGATTGCTCCCATATGATATACCTGGAGAAACCGGAAATTTTCAAGCGTGAGCTTAAGGCCTTTTTCAAGATGCCGGGAGCATAATGCCAATCTTATTTTCAAGAAACTACCGCGAGACCAGCTCGCCGCAGCGGCGGCTGCGGCTGCTTTTGTCGATACTGGCGTTGACTATCATCGGCAGTTCGCTGGGGTATTTGATCCTCGACCCCCGCCAGGAGGCCAACCTGATCGATGCTTTCTATATGACTTTTATCACCATTGCTACCGTCGGCTACAAAGAGGTTTATCCCCTGACGCAGGGGGGCAAGCTGTTTACCATTGCGGTTATCGCCTTCAGCGCCGTCACCCTGGTTTACACAATCGGCACGCTGGGGCAGTTTTTCATGGAGGGCGAACTACGGGAGATTCTGGGAAGGAGAAAGATGGACAAGAGAATAACGAAAATGAAAGATCACTATATCATTGCCGGTCACGGACGGGTGGGCGAGATCGTGCAGGAGGAGTTCGACAAGGCCGGCGTACCCTATATTGTGATTGAGAGTGTACCCGAACGTCTTACCGAGTTGGAGAAGAGAGGGAACACATTTATCGAAGGTAACGCTACCGAGGATGAAGTGCTCCTTGACACCGGTATCAAACATGCCAAATACCTGGTAAGTACCATCCCCTCCGAGGCTGACAGCGTTTTTATCGCCTTGACGGCGCGACAGCTTAATCCCGATATCTTTATCATCGCCCGTGCCGACAGCAAGGCGGCGGAAAAGAAGCTGCTGCGCGCCGGCGCCGATCGGGTGGTCATGCCGCACGATACCGGCGGGCGGCGGATGGCGCTGGCATCGCTGAAACCAAATCTGGTTGATTCCCTATCAATCGATTCCTTCGGCGGTGAGTTGGGGCTGGAAATCGAGGAGGTGGAAATACCGGCCTCCTGCTCCTTTGCGGGCAAGAGCCTGCTCGATTCTCAACTCCGCTCCAAGCATGGGGTTACAGTGCTGGCCATCAGGAAAGCCAGCGGACAGAAAAAGGTAAATCCGCCGCCCGATACCATTATCGAAGCGGGAGATGTCTTAATCCTGGTAGGCGAAAAGGAATCGATCAGGGGCCTCGGGACCTGGCGCCGGAGGAGTGCTGAGCCTCTTGAAGCGAAGTCAATGGCTGTTTCCATAGACATTCTGGCAACCGAAAATTTTTATTTCGCTTTTGAATAAAACTTCATAACATCACTCTACGATCTTCAAACGAGCAGAAGCGCGGTCTTCCTTCGGGAGCCGCGCTTTTCATTGGTATGACGCCAACAACCTGTTGACCAGCATACGACCAGAGCAGATTAACATTGACCGTCGCCGGTGAGGCTGATAAATTGATGCCAATGAGCAAGGGACACGAAAAGACTGACAGCAAGTCCGCCCCCTATCACAGTTCACAGCCTTCCGACCTGGTGCGACGGTTTGCCGAACTGGCTCCCGAAGGCAGAGCGCTTGATCTCGGCGTGGGCGAAGGCCGCGACGTTCTCTACCTGGCTGACCTCGGTTACGATGTCACCGGCGTGGAGCAAGTGGAAGGAAAAGTGGTCAAATGCCAAAAGCGGGCTGACGAAAAGGGTTATCACGTCAATGTGACCTGTGCCGATGTGCGCGATTACCGAATCGCCCAACGCCGCTATGCAATTATCGTCTGCGTTGGTATTCTGCCGTTTATCACCAAGAACGAGGCTCAGGCGCTGGTCGCCGGTATCACAGCAGGCCTCAAGAAAGGCGGGCTTTTCCTCTGCCAGGCGTTCACGATCGATGATCCCTCCTATAAAGTTCATAAACGAAAGTCGAAAGAGGTCGCCTCCGGCGTGTTCGTTTCTGGAACAGGAAGTATTTATACATTATATAGGTACAGAGAGATTCTCGAACTCGGCGCCGCCCTGCGCCCGATCTACTACCACGCATATGATTACTACGACACCGAGCACGGCACGCCCCACTGGCACAGCATGGTTGATTTCGTGGGCAAGAAGTTGTAAGGGCTGACATGAAATTTCTTGCGCCGTAAGTTTGTTTTTACAATAGATTTAACCAATGGAAATTCTCAAACATAATCAACGTATTATTATATCGCTACTGCTCAATAATTTCAACAAGATGCCACGCACTCGGTTAGCGAAACTACTTTTTTTGCTTAGACAGCAGAATCCTGGGGCAAATGTGTTATACGATTTCTTTCCATACAAGTTTGGGCCTTATTCAACGCTTGCTTTCAGAGACATCACCAAATTATCGGAGAAAGGGTGGCTGTATGATACCAAGCCAATTGAGTTGGTGCAATCCAGAGAGTCTGAAGCTCTAGCTGAAGTAAAGAACCTTCCGCAGGAAATCAAGCTCCAACTTGTACAGATGAACCGTAGGTTAGGAAAACTCACGGACAAAAAGGTAACGCAACTCGTGTACAAAAACTATCCGGAGTTCTGCTTCCTCAGCGAAAAGGCTATAGCTCCACACATGCGGCCCCACGTAAAGATTTCCGTATATACTGTGGGCTATGAAGGAGAGAACTTAGATTCATTTCTCAACAAACTCATTCAATTTGGAATTAAACGGCTCATTGATGTGCGCTATAACCCTAATTCTAGGGTATGGGGCTTCTCCAAGAAAACACTCGGCGGATGGTGTCAGAAAGTAGGCATCGAGTATATACATCGTCGCGAGCTCGGCGTACCTGGCAAGATAAGAAGCAACGCAACATCAAAAGCTGCAATCAGGCGATTGCTGTGGGACTACGAAAGAAACTACCTTCCTACAATCCCTGAAACCCTTTCAGAGTTGGACCGAATGGTGGTCGAATCTCCATCAGTGTTGCTTTGTATGGAGCGATGTTCTTCAATGTGTCATAGGGGCATTTTAGCCAAATACTTGCATACGAAAACTGGATTGCCAGTGATACATTTGTGAAATGGTATTACGAATGCTCAACAAAGGTGGTGCCATGAAGAAAACAAAAATCTTGATTTTTGCAAAAACATATCCGCAACCGTCAAGCAAGTATGTTGAGACGGTTTGCGCTGGTGGCGCTCTTGAAGATGGTACTCTAATCCGCCTGTTTCCAATCACCTT
This sequence comes from Candidatus Zixiibacteriota bacterium, assembly GCA_023134875.1. GTDB lineage: Bacteria > Zixibacteria > MSB-5A5 > CAIYYT01 > CAIYYT01 > JAGLUH01. Next base: position 3,895 of record JAGLUH010000142.1, on the reverse strand, counting down.
TCGGCTCCTCCCTCTTGACAAGCGATTCAAGAGGTATCAGTGGATCGAAGCAGACATTAGAAAGAGCGGAAGTGACAACCGCAAAGAGAGCTTTAGGATTAATCAAGATAGCACAAAAAAAATCAGCCCTGTGCTGAGCTGCAGTAGTTCCTGGGCTGCTCGTCGACGAATCTTACTCAAGAAGCAAGCCCCATCACTCGAGTACCTAAACGAGTTGCACGAACTGGATGGAACGTCTTTGGGGATAATAAGACCAAAGGAGGTCGAAGAATTTCGAGTCAAGCCCAAGGACCTTTCATCACAGAGGAAAGCGGAACTACTATCCGCCCAGAACGATCTATTTCGTGCGGAGTTGCAGCCGCTAAGGCTGGCTCCGCTGTGATAATGATTCCTGTCGCGGTCATAATCTCTGCATCCTCGATTGGGAGATTTTCGCACTGTATCATAGATGTAAAAGCAAGACCCACACTGAGAATAAAGCTATTGATATGGTGCAAAAGAAGGTCTTCGACGAACTCTGTTCGGAACGCAAAGATATACACTTTTTTGTAGGGACTCATCGAGTATGGGGGTCATGGATGATTGTCGGGCTTTTCTATCCACCTAAGCCCAAGGTCAACTCTGACATGGACTTTTTTCGGGAGGGTTAGCAACCCCTGCGAAGTAAGTAAACACTTCTAGCTGGATTTTTCTATTGACCTGCCGTAACTGGAATTGTAGATTGATTTAGGGTCTGAGAGCTGGGCCTGTAAGCGGAAAAGAGATTTTTGTGATGCACGAAATTGCTGTAAAGAGAGGGTGGTTATCGGTGTATATCTAAGGTGCAGAAACTGCGCATTGGTCGCGAAATCTCATTTCCGCAGGCATCTTTGGGTGTCTGCTTTTTTTTGGAGAAAGATGACATGTCACGTGAACTAACAAAAAGACAAAGAAAAGGCCTTAAGAAAATGCTTGAATACGATTATCTTAAGACTAAGGAGCTGCGGCGCAAGAAGCGTCAGAAGAAAGCCGCCAAAAAAACGGCTGGGCGCTCCAAGTCAAAAATGAAGGAGATCGCGGAATTACTCGAGGAGGATTTGCAGGATGACCGGTAGAGTAATCCGCGCCCGGGGACGGCTCTTTACCGTGCTGGCGGAGGGCCGCGAATACCAGTGCGAGGTGCTCAAGAAAGCGAAACGGGAAGAGAGGGTTACTCCGGTCGCCGTCGGCGACTTGGTCGACTTCAATTTCAATTCTCCCGGTCCCGGCGGCATTGAAAAGGTACACCCGCGCACCACCAAGTTCTCACGTCCCCGCGTCGGCCTTGAAGCAGCCGCAGTCGAGCAGGTGATCGCCGCCAATATCGACCAGATGGTAGTCGTCGTCAGTGTCGCCCAGCCCCAATTCAGAAGGTATCTGATTGATCGCTTCGCAGTAGCCGCCGCCAAGGGTGGCTTGAAACCGGCGCTCGTGGTCAACAAGATCGACCTGAACCACAGCCTTGATCTCAAACGCATCCGTCAGATCTACGAATCAATTGCAATTCCGGTGATTTTCAGCTCGTGCAAAACAGAGATCGGCGTTGACAAGCTCAGGGAACAATTGCGCGACCATGAATCGATATTGGTAGGGCATTCCGGTGTCGGCAAGTCATCGCTGCTTAATCTTCTGCAACCCGGCCTGGCTTTGAAAACACGCCGAATCTCAGCAGCCAGCGGCAAGGGCAAACATGCGACCACGGCGGTCGAACTCTACCCGCTCGATTTCGGTGGTTACGTTGTCGACACCCCTGGTCTAAAGATCCTGGGACTGTGGGAACTGGAGGCAGAAGAACTACAATACCATTTTCCTGAGTTCCAACCCTACCTGGGAAAATGCCGTTTCAGCCGTTGCAGCCACACCCATGAGCCGGAATGTGCTGTAAAACAAGCGGTTAACGAAGGTGAGATTTGCGAGGAGAGGTATCAGAGCTACGTGAGGATGTACAATGACCTGTAAAGAGATTAATCTGTCCTCATAATCTATTAAGGTCAAAAGGGATATGCCTTTCCAAAAGTTTTTTGAAGTTTTTGTTGATTCAACATTCCTATAGCCGGTAATTTTGCTGTCGTTAATGCTTTTGGCGATTTGTGAAGGAACATGATAGCAAAACCTGAACCTGCCTCTATGCGGGAGAATACACACTTGGAGATCAACTCCATTGCCGGCGCGATAACCGCTGGTTATCGCTATGCCGGGCCTGAAGTCGCCGCTCACCTCAATTATGCTTCGAGCCGAAACATCGACGCAACCAGCGAACCGAATCAAAGAGGCATGACAGAAGACGGATTCCCCCGAAAAAAAAGGGTAATACTTAGGTTTGGCGATCGGAAATCAGACCTTCAGAAACTTGTACGGAAGTGTAAAAGATTGAAACAGGTTGCCGATAGAGTCAACTATGGATTCAGGCTCTTGAGGTATGCCTGTAATCCGAGTTTGCTCGTGGCAAAAGGGAGGAGTCACAGTTGTTGCCTGATCGGGGTAAGTGGAAGAGGAGTAAAGTTTTTTCTTGACAAGAAAAATGATTTGTGCTACCATGACCCGATTTTTTTGAGGCCTTTTCCGGCGCGCACGATTTTTCCCTTGCGCACTTTGGAAAAATTACTTTATTGGCGCTCTTGTATTGGCGTCAGACGTGCCCGGCCTATTGGTTTACGTAGTAATAATGCTGCTGTTGGCAGGCAGAAGGTACTAACGACAGACTGAAGATAAAAGGATATTACCTTAATCTCAAGGAAGAGATGCCATGCGTACTTTTTATATTGGACGACATCAAGGGTTGAATCTGCTGATGTATATAGAGAAAACAGCGAACGACACGAAAGGGGTGATGTCTGGAATCATTAACCGTTAATGTTTGATTCGTGAACCGAAGAATAACTCGCATAAATATGATAAGGAGAGATCATGGAGGATTTGAACATTCTTGGAAAGAACTGGAAAGGAGGGTATCGAACTTAGATGTACGACAAACCCGAACAGAAACTGAAAACAACTAAGAGAAATCAACCTGTAACAGGGAGTTTTCGAATGAGATATATTCGAAGCCTGGTAATTCTGGCTGCTCTCCTGGCTGTCCTCGTTCCCGTTGCAGACTCCATGGCGCAGTCTGATCCGGTAATCAATCCGATCGGGCCGAGCGGCACTGCCTACCAAACTAACCTGAGCTTTGATGTCTGGGCAAACGAGCCGGATGGCGACAGCATTTTTTGGACCATTTCCCAGGTTAGCCCTGCGCCTGTTGGGGCGATGGTGCTGACGGATGACGGTACTAACCCTGGGGACACTTCAGCACAGACCGCCACATTTAACTGGACGCCGGCTGCTGCTGACATCGGTATTTTCTCTGTGATGTTCGTTGCTACAGCAGGAGCAGACGCCGATTCTGAGCTGGTACGCATTAGCGTAGACAAGCTGGGTCTGGACCCCGTTAATATCCCACCAACGCGGATTTCGGCGTATACTACGGACACGCTGATACTGGAGTGGGCGGTGTCGGTACCGGCGGGCAACGATCCTGACACGGTCTGCAAGATAATCCTGCACAGCTTCAACGAGCGGACTTTCGCAGGCAAGACCTATAGACTGAAAGTCTGGGATAATCAACTTGGAACGGAACTGCTTTTGGACGCTGTCAGTACTGCAGCTCTGCCGTTCCAAACCAACGATTCGCTGATCTTCCAGGCATGTCATGACATCAAAGAGGGACACACTGATACTTTTAAGGTTTACATGGATGCCCACTGCGACACCATTCCGCTTCACCCGGCGGAATACGATGTAACAGGTGTGCGGACCAAGATTTTGCCCGGAAGATTCTGCGGTGGTGTTCAGGGTGGCTACATCAACCCAGATACGATTATGAACACCGCCTGTA
>JAGLUH010000141.1 GCA_023134875.1 Candidatus Zixiibacteriota bacterium | reverse complement strand
TGCAATCCCTGGATTGTCACGCTCCAGGAAATCGCGACCTACGGGCTAATGATCTCTTTCAAAAAGGGGCGGTATACCGCGCATATACAGCTTGGCAGTATATTTCTTTAATAAGAGATAATGAATAAGGAAACGGGTCTTACAGATTATCGAATTGACAGCAGCGTCAGACTTGTATAATATCTACAAATGCTGAGGACTCGTTGGTATCGAGCGCTGGTGGTTATCGCTCTGGCGTTGCTGGTTTTTGGAGGGGGTGACGCCTGCGGAGCCAAGTATGCCGGTGAGGCATTCACCTTGGGTGCCGGCGCGCGCGCCTTAGCGCTGGGTGGCGCCTACACTGCTCTTGCCGATGATGCCAGCGGCGTGTACTACAATCCCGCAGGGTTGGCCCTGGTCGGCCGCAATGAACTGATACTGCTGCATTCGGAAACCTTCGGTTCGCTGGTGAATCACGATTTTGTTGCTTACAGTCGACCGGCGCACCTGGGCAAAAAGACCGGCTCGCTGGCCCTGGGGATATACCGTGTCGGCGGCGGCGGTATCAAGCTGACCGACAAAGACCTTCAGCGGGGTCGCACTATCGTAGTAAGAGAAGTCAGCCACTACGATTATCTTTTCCTCATCGGCGGCGGTTTCGCCCTCAGCAGTAAGCTGCGCGCCGGCCTTACCGCCAAGGTGATGGCTCGTTCCTATGGCGACAACTCCGGCTACGGGCTTGGACTCGACTTCGGCCTCCAGTATGATGCCCTTCACAGCCTAAGGTTGGCGTTGGCAGCGGCAAATGTCACCTCCAGCTTCATTTCCTATGACAACGGCACCAGGGAATCAATCCTGCCCGCTTTCAAGCTGGGAGCACGATTCCATCAAGGCATCGCCCCGTTTACCATTCTCCTGGCAGCCGATGGCGAAATCCTTTTTGAGGGTCGCAAAGAGTCGGCGCAGTTCTGGGCTGGAAATTTGTCCGTTGATACTCGCTACGGTGTCGAGTTGGGTTACTATGAGCGAGTCTTCTTCCGGGCTGGTTCCGATATCGGCAAACTGAGCCTGGGAGCAGGTGTGAAGCTGGGGCGATTCGCCCTCGACGGCGCTTTTCTTGACCATCCCGATTTGGATAATTCATATCGAATATCTTTAACGATTGCATTTTAGAAAGTTGAGGTAACAGATGAAGAGAGCCTGGTTGTTGGCAGCGATGTCGTTGATAATTGCGGCACTGACCCTGACGATGTTGTGGAGTTGTTCAAAGAGTCGCCGTCCGGTACAGGATGAACCGAGGAACCTGAGGACGGTAGTGGCCATCGCTGGCGAGGACATGATCACCATCGACGATGTCTTCACCGAGCTGAAATCTTTGCATCAACTGGGGGGGAAGATAATGGCTACTCCTGACGATGCTCTGAGGGAAGCAATTCATAAGAGTTTAGTGTGGCAGGTCGCCGGCGAAGAATCGTGGGACTTTGATCCTGCGCAGATTCACCGCCTTGCCCACAATCGAACTCATGCACCGATGATGGACTATATGTTTTATGATCTTTTCGGCAGCCAGATTATGGTTACCGATTCGCAGGTGGACAGCGCCTACCAGGCGGATATCCTCTTCTATGCCACTCCGGAACGCCGGCGCGTAACTCACCTCCTGATTTCCACCGATAGCAGAGCCTGGGCGGTTGCGGGTATCGATGTCAGTGATTTGGGCGAGGAACAAATTGACCGCAAAGCCAAAGCGCTGATTGAAGACCTTTACCAGCAAGTCAGGAATGGCGCCGACCTGGGAGAACTGGCGTCGGAGCACTCGCATGACTCCGGCAGCAAGGAGAAGCAAGGTAATCTCGGCTTCTTCAGCCCCGGCGAGATGGTCAAGGATTTCGAGGAGACGGTCTACCGGATGAAGATGGGCGAGGTTTCCCGACCCTTTAAAACCGAATTTGGCTACCATATCGTCAGGCTGGACGAAACAGCTCCGGAGATAGTTGCTCCCCTTGAGGATTTGCGGGAGCAGCTCCGGACTAATCTGAAACGACGGCTGGAACAGCAAATGTCCGTCAGGTTTGTCGACAGCCTGATGGCTGAAGCGGAGTACCGCTGGAATGAAGACTTGCTGCAGAAGGATGTCGGCGATTATGAACAGCGTGACTGGGTATGCATCGTCAACGACAACGACACAGTCGAAGCCATGATTCTCAGCAATGCGGAACTGCGGGCTCGCACCGCCAGACGTTACCCCGAGTTCACCACTGAAGTGCGCCAGCAGCTTGTGTTAGACAGAATCACTCCGCATGTGCTGGCATCGGCTGCTATTGATTTGGGTTACGCCGCTAGTGACACCATGCAACAGGTATACAACTATTTCCGGTGCCTGGAGATTAGTAACCGCGTTTTCACTGAGAGAAAACAGTTGGGTGACTGGGAGGCGACCGAGGAGGAGATGAAAGTTTACTACGAAAAACATGAGGAAAAGTATCTCTCCAATAAACCGGTCGAAGTTCAGCATATTGTCGTCGAGGATTCCCTGGCGGCGCTGCGGATTAAGGAGGAGCTTGAGACAGGCGCCGATTTCAAAGCGACCGCGATGAAGTATTATCCCGGCGAGGATGACATCAAGAAGGTAGCCTATGATTTGGGCTGGATCTCCGCGGAAACTATGGGGCAGGTGTTCTATGATGCGGCCTGGCTGACCAGGGTGGGCGATATTACGGGGCCCGTGAAATCCGACTGGGGTTACCACATCATCAAGGTGGTTGACAAAAAACCGCGGCTGACCTTCCTCATGGCGCAGCGAGATATCAAGGAGAAACTGCATGAAGAGAAACTAATGGAGGTTGAAGCGAACTGGGTCAAACGCATCAGTCGGGGTAAGCGTATTGAGATATTCGACGACATCATGAGCAAAGTCAATTTCAAGAACCGGAAATATTACCAGATGGTAACCGATTCGATCCTGCAGGCGCAGGCGGCTGCTCAAGATAGTGTCTCCTGAGGAAATCACATATCGCCAGGAGGGTCTCCGCAAAACGACTCACTTCCTAGCGCTGGCGATTCCGGCGATCTATCTGCTCTTGCCGCGTGACTGGGCGATCGCGATCATGGTAGTCGCCAATGTGTTGGTGATCTCGTTTGAGGTCATCCGCCTGCGTCGCCTCGCGCCCTGGCTTTTTCTCGCGCGGGTTTTCGGGTCGATGATCCGGCCACAAGAGCAGGGCAACAACTTCACCGGCGCTTTCTATATCCTTCTCTCCGGCCTTTTCTGTATTCTTTTCTTTGACGATTATGTTGCCGCTATGGCTATCACCTTTATCATTCTCGGTGATGTTGCCTCGGCGATGGTGGGTCGCCGCTGGGGCAGACATAAGATCGTGGGGCAAAAAACCCTGGAGGGATCAATCGCCTTTCTGGTGGTGGCGCTCCTGGTTACCCTGGCTATTCCCAATGTTCCCTGGAGTGTCGGCATTATCGGTGCGGTCACGGCGACTGTCGTCGAGGCGCTGTCGATTCATCGCGACGACAATCTGACCGTCCCTCTGGTGGCGGGGCTGGTAATGCACCTGCTGATCATATTGTTACCGCAGCTTCCCTGAGGGCTCCCAAGGTTGAAACCATTGCCATTGTCATGCATTCTTCGGCGGGCTTACTTCTCTTCCAGTTCCTTTAGCTCTTTCCTTTTTTTCTTTAGTCTCTTGTAGAGATGATCGGCCTGTTTCTTATCGAACATCGAACGCGCTTGTGCGATCTCATACTCTTTTTCCAGCGCTTCGATCTCTCCTTTTAGCGTTTCGTTTTTGTCAGACATCTTTATTCTCCCATTTTTTCAATATATGCCACAGCACGTTTCATTCTGGCGATTACTTGTTGCTGGCCGACCAGCTCCAAAAGCAAGAAAAGGGAAGGCCCGCCGGTCAGGCCGGACACCGCCAGGCGGGTGGGATGAATCAACTCCGCCGGTTTGCAGTCCAGTTCGTCGACCAGTTCCCGTAGGGCCTCTTCCGTTGTCGCTTCAGTGAAATCAGTAATGTTGTCAAATCGTTCGTATAGCAAAGTTAGATTTTCCCTCACCCCTGGTTTACCGAATCGTTTCTTGACACCCTTGACGTCGTAGTCAAACTCATCGATAAAGAAGTAGGCGCCCTTGTCGGCGAATTCGCTCACCAGCTTGCAGCGTTCCTTGAGCGCGCCAATCACCTGCATAAACCACTGCCAGCGCGTTTCCAGGGCATACTTGGTAGAGAACTGCCGTTCGATCAGAATTGGCGCCACCAGTTTCGCCAGTTCGTGGTTCGACTTATCGCGAATATACTCGCCATTAAGCCAGGTCAGTTTCTCCGGATCGAAAATGGCGTTAGCGGCATTGATCGCTTCAAGACTGAAAGCTTCAATGAGTTCAGCGCGGCTCATTTTTTCCCGATCATCTTTCGGTGACCAGCCCAATAGCGCCAGGAAATTGAGGAGTGTCTCGGGCAGATAACCCTCCTGTTGGTAGTCGGTGACGCCTTTGTCGCTCTTGCGTTTTGACACCTTGGAGCGGTCCGGCCGCAGGATCAGCGGTACATGAGCAAACACCGGCAACTTGAAGCCAAGCGCCTGGTAAAGCTCTTTTTGCAGATAGGTGTTGGCGACATGATCGTTGCCGCGGATCACATGAGTGATTCCCATATCATGGTCATCAACCACGACGGCGAAATTGTAGACCGCGTTGCCATCCGACTTGAGGATAATGAAATCATCGAGGTCCTCATACGCCTTTTGAGCCTTGCCCAGTACCACATCATCAAAGCCAACCGTTCCGGTCGACGGTAGTTTCAGACGGACGACAAAGGGTATGCCTGTATCAAGCCTCTCTCTAATCTGCGTCTCCGTCAGATCGCGGCAGGTACGATCATAACGGTAATTGCGCTTTTCTTTCTGTGCCTGCTGCCGTTTTCGATTCAATTCCTCCGGCGAGCAAAAACAGCGGTAGGCTTTTCCTTCAGCCAGCAGTTCTTGCGCAACAGGCTTGTAACTGTCGAAACGTTGCGATTGAAAAATTGGCTCATCATCCCAGTCGAGACCGAGCCAGCGAAGACCGTCAAGGACAATATCAACATACTCTCTCTTCGAGCGGTCTCGATCGGTATCTTCGATACGCAGGAAAAACCTGCCGCCCATTTTACGGGCATAGAGCCAGTTGAAAATCGCAGTACGCGCCGTGCCAACATGAAAATAGCCGGTCGGCGACGGAGCGATTCGTACCCTTACTTCGCTGTCAGTCACGCAGAATAATCTCCCGCTCCCGGCTGGTCGGCGGGTGGTGGTGGCGTAGTGCTCGCCGGTTGGATCACTCGCTTATCAAGCGGCGCCAATTCCCATTCTAATCCTCCGGTAAGGCGCGCCGCCAGGTTGTATACCAGCGTTGTGATTATTGCCATGATCGTGTTGATCACCGCCATAAACCCCGCCATGAAAATCGGCATGATTACCAGCAGAATGCCGCCGACTGCCATAGGCAAATCGGGTTCGGACCCGAAAGTGCCGCCCATCTGCATCGGCAGAAAGGCGAACATGGTAATGAAAATCGCATAGAAAATGCCGGTGATAAACCCCAGCACTAAGCTGAGCATAAAAGTTATTCTGATTACCGGCCAGACCGCGATACGCTTTAGCTCATACTTCATACGGCTTCCTCACTTTGAAAAGCAGGATAGTTGGCTGATTTCGCATCGGCAAGCGTTTTTTTCTTCGAGGTATTGTCTTCCCACAGCATCATATTGATTGGAGCCTCAAGACAGATTTGAGTTGGCGGTATTACTAACAAGTGTTAGATTCCGTCATTCGGCTGGCGGTATAGCCAACGATTCCATGCACCGGTCGGCGATACGGGTGAATAGACTGGCACTTCGCCCGAAATAGAGTAATGGATGGGCGGTAACAAACTGCCGTCCCAGCTTTGAATATGGAAACAGCGATAGGGAAACTGTGAAGATGAGCACAACAGAACCGACTATCCCCCCCCATTTCATTCGCAATATCATCGAAGAGGATATTAAGAACAACAAGAACGACGGTCGGGTGCAGACCCGCTTCCCGCCGGAACCGAACGGTTACCTGCACATCGGTCACGCCAAGTCGATCTGCCTCAACTTTGGCATCGCCGCTCAATATGGCGGACTCTGCAACCTGCGATTCGACGACAC
>JAGLUH010000140.1 GCA_023134875.1 Candidatus Zixiibacteriota bacterium | reverse complement strand
ACCTCTACGGCATTCTTGGCGGCAGACGCAATCAGCTTCATCAGGAGATCGACCAATCGATCGTTGATCTGGCCGCCTTCTGCCCGCCGACTCTGACAGTCGTCGATGCCACTCATGTATTGACACGAGGCGGGCCGCAGGGAGGATCGCTTGATGATGTCGCCATCCATGACAGCGTGATCTGCGCCACCGACCAGGTGGCGGCTGACGCCCGGGCAGCCCAGTTCCTGGAGCTAGTTCCTGATCGCGTCGGCCATATCAGGCTGGCGCATAGGGCTGGACTGGGGCAGATTGATTACCACGCCGCCGGTTATCAGGAAATCGTAGGATGACTATCAAAAGTGTCCGGAATCTGCGACGTATTTCCCAGGTCGTTTTCTTTCTTCTCTTTTTCTGGTTAATCTTGAAGACCAACTTCGATGTTGATCTTAGTCCTGCCGCCGGCGCTGAGATAACACTGCCTTATCCGGTTTCAATCGCCCTGCAGTTCGATCCCCTGGTAGCGCTGGCGACGCTTCTCTCATCCGGTACTCTCTATAAGGGATTGCTATGGTCGCTGCTGATCCTGATTCCCACGATCTTCCTGGGGCGTTTCTTCTGTGGTTGGGTCTGTCCGCTGGGGAGTTTGAATCATTGGATATCCGAGATTCCCGGAGAGCGTCTTCAGCGTAAAGGCAAGCGCAAGATCGAATCAAATCGCTACAAGAAGTACCAGCGAATCAAGTACTATATCCTTTTCTTCTTCCTGGCGGCATCAGTTACCGGCACCCTGCAGGTGGGATTGCTTGATCCTCTGCCCCTGCTGGCGCGTTCGCTCGGTACTGTGGTATTACCGACGACGCATACTGCGGCTATCGGCCTGCTGCACTGGATCAGTTCCTGGGGCATCGCGCCGCTGAGCTATGCCGCGCAACATGTCTATGATGGAATATCGCTGCTTCTGCTTTCGTTTCGACAGGTTCATTTTCATGCCATTTTGACATTAGCTGCCTTCTTCGCGCTGATCCTGATTTTCAATCGCGTCCATACCCGCTTCTGGTGTCGGGCGATTTGCCCGCTAGGTGCGTTGCTTGGTATCTTCTCTCGTTTTGCTATCTTTGGCCTGGAGAAAGATGAATCGACCTGCGACCAATGCGGTCTTTGTCTCCTCTCCTGTCAGGGAGGGGATAATCCCGATGTCGGCGCTGCCTGGCGTCAACCGGAATGTCAACTTTGTCTCAACTGTCAGGCCGTTTGCCCGCAGGGGTCGCTGAAATTCAAATTCTTTCCCAACCTCAAGGCAGGTGCGGATAATCCTGCTTCAACCCAGAAGGTTGATATCTCCAGACGAAAACTGGTCGCCTCAGTAGCCGGCGGCCTGGTGCTGGCGCCCCTGTTACGTTCCGGTGATGCTTTTGCAGCAAACTCCGATCCGTTATTGATCCGGCCTCCCGGCGCCACCGCCGAGGATGATTTTTTAGCTCGCTGCATTCGCTGTGGTCAATGTATGCGGGTCTGTCCCAACAATGCCCTGCACCCCACTCTCTTTCAGGCGGGGCTGGAAGGTCTCTGGACGCCGCTATTGATACCGCGCATCGGCTACTGTGAACCGACCTGCACCCTCTGCGGGCAGGTCTGTCCTACCGGTGCGATCGAGCAATTGACTTTGAAACAGAAAGTCGGCGACAAGGAAACGGCGCCCAACCGGATCGGCACCGCCTTTATTGATCGGGGACGCTGCCTGCCCTGGGCGATGGGGCGGTCATGTATCGTCTGCGAGGAATGGTGTCCCACTTCACCGAAGGCTGTCTATCTCAAGGAAGAGATTACTACCGATCGGCAGGGTAACGAGGTGCGCCTGAAGCGGCCCTATATTGATCCTGATCTTTGCACCGGTTGCGGCGCCTGCGAGTATGCCTGTCCGGTGGTTGACAAACCGGCGGTTTACGTTACCGCGGTGGGGGAATCAAGATCAGCAACTAACCAGGTTCTTCTGCAGAAAGGTGCACGGAAATAAAGCTGCATGCAACTTACCCCCCTCAAGCCAGAATCGTAGGGCAGGACTCAGGGAGACCTGCCTCACCAATGTCGAATGGCAATTAGAAAAGATATGGTATAGTTGATGGGTAAAAGCAAAGCGCCCGTCATCCCTGACAGGCGCTTTTAGGTCTTCACTTAATCTGCAGGAAATCTATACTGCTTTTTTTCTCCTACTTTAGCAGCAACATCTTCTTGGTGTCAGTGAAGTTTCCGGTGCTGATCTTGTAAAAGTAAATACCGGATGCAACACTGCCACCATGCTCGTCGGTTCCGTCCCAGGTAACGGAATAAAGGTCAGCGGCTTGATACTCATCAACCAGAGTTGTAACCTGCTGACCCAGAACGTTGAAAATCGAAAGGTTCACCCAACCCGCCTCCTTGATTGCAAAGTGAATCTGAGTGGACGGGTTGAAGGGATTCGGTACATTCTGAGACAGCTTAAACTCCGTCGGCGTCGGTGCCACAGGAGCCCGTGACGCCAGCGATACTGTGCCACCCTCAAAGGCGGGATGCAGGTCATTTACCAGCGGCACACCATTGTCCCACTCGTTGAATACCAGCATCAGGCTATGGTGTGGCGCGCTCACTGAGAAACTTTTGATCTCAAAGTTTTCCAGGCTCGGATTGTCCAGGGTGAAATGCATCACGGCAATCCGGTTGTCGCCATTGACGGCCGGTTTAAGTGTCGGATTCTCCTTGGACGCATAGACCATGTTGATCAGACCGATGATGACGCGGTTGTTCTCGTTGTCGATGTTAACGATTTTCTCGTCAAAATCGGCAACCCGAGTGCCCTCGAAAGTTACATCGGTAAGCGTTACTCCCTCGGAGAAAGCCAACGGAATGTCCATCGCTGCCAGTTCCTCGTCATGGATCACTTCCAAAGTCACCGTAAACTCGGTTTCGGAAATGAACTGGGCCTTGCCGACGCGGAACACATCGCGGTTGCCGACATCAGCGGCCAGCAGTATGGCGGGAACGGCAACCAACAGAAGTACAAGAATGATTGCGCTTGAGCGCTTCATGCAAAACCACCCCCTCATGGGATTTAGGGTTAAAGATTCCATTCTCAGTTACCCTTAAGCAGACAAAATAGCTTTCAACTACTATCGGATCGCGGAGGACCCGGAAAGTTCAGCTTACTCGTAAGAAGCCAGTTACACTCTTAATCGAGAAAGGTGCTTCAGGAGAGGTGGTCCGGTTTACCAATACAATTAAAGACATCGACACTTGTTTTGTCAAGTGTTTTCTGATTCCTGATTCAGATTGCGATATTCTGCAAACAGCCACATTAACCTCTCTTCCTCAAAGTGCGCTTTCACAAACTCATACATTTTCTTTTTATTGCAAGTTCCAAAAAAATGACCGAATTTCGCTTTCTAATGTAAGTCGATCGCTCTGCACTTTTGACATTCATGTTGAATCTCACCGATGGGCGGGAGATAAGTTGTCAAAACTGCGACGGTTTTGACCCACACATCTGAATCCAAACAAGGGGGAGGCAAAGCCTGACTGCCTGCCAATGTGAATTAAGGAGGTGTCTTTACGCTGGTGGTTCGCAGGTGAGGCAGGGGGCGGGGCCGCCCCCGAAAATATAGCTGATCAGGTAGACGATATCAGCTATGTTGATTTCACCGGAACAATCAGGATCGCTTGCTTTCAGGGGAAAGGAGGGTGGGCCGCCACCAAAAATATAGGCTATCAGGAAAACGATATCGC
>JAGLUH010000014.1 GCA_023134875.1 Candidatus Zixiibacteriota bacterium | reverse complement strand
GTACTGACAGAGCTGTCGGGTGGTCTTTAGCCTGATTCACCCTGTCTTGTCGCGCCTCAGCGAATTTGTTTGACCGCAGGGAAACATATTCCTATTATGTAATGCTGATTTGCTCAATTGAGAGGTATGATGCTGCGCGCGAGATTAGTCCTCATTCTCCTTTTTGCATTGATTGTTTCTCAGACAGCGCCGTCGGTCGCTCAGGTCAGCTTCAGCCTAAGTCCGGCGTCAACCTGGAGTCTCGGGAATACCAGCTACGTCTTACGCGCTGACCCTTTCAAGAGCAAACTGGTCTTCCCGCTTGATGCCGTCATGATGGGCGGCGAGTTCGGTTGTGATATCGCCTTCCAGCAAGAACGACTGCTCAAGCTCGAATGCGGCATCTTTATCAGCGTGACCGATCCCTTCCTGAAAATGAAAGATCATGACTGGGTCAAACTCAATGGCGGTGAACTTAAATTCAGTTATACCGAATCGGATGTGGGAATGAGGGCTGTTCTGCTGCGGATTGAGGGCAGTATGCGAGTCTTTACCTGGCGGATGATCGACATCGAGGCATTGGGCGGGTTTCGTTATCACCACATTGAGCAGGATATCATCGGCTATGAAGGCTGGCAACTGGATGAGAATCTCTCGCGGGTCAATGTGAAAGGCAGTGAACCGGCTATTGAGTACTGGATCAAGTACTACCTGCCTTTTGTTGGCGTCAGGTGTTCATACAGACCTGATCAAATCTCACTTCTTGACCTGAAGCTGGCCTGCATGGGGGTTCTTGCTTCCGACTATGATGACCACCTGCTGCGTTATAAAACCGCTACCGCAGATGTAGTCGGTGGTGGCGCTTTTGTCCAGGCACGGGGAAGAAGGGAATTTGGTGATTTCAGCCGCCCGCACCTTTATGCCGACCTGTTTATCGAAATCATCGCTCTCTGGGCAACCGGCGACCAGCAGCAGCGCTGGTACGGTGATGATCCGATAACGCCCGACGAGGATGACACCGGCACAGTCATCAGCGGTATCCCCCACGATATTAGCAGTATCCAAGTCACTATCGGTTTTAAGCTGGGATGGATGTTTTAGAGAAGAAGTAAGTCAAGCGAGCTTTTCCCACCGTGAATGGTGAGCCACCAGTCGAAACGGTTGGTGGCGGCGATGCAGACAAAAAGGAAAAAACACCGATAAGTCGTAGTCGAGGCGCAACTCTCGATTGTTAGGGCAAGTTAGAGTGTCGTGTTGCACGTCCTCTGCGTACTACCGAACACATGACGCTTGACTCTGGGCTCAGAGTACATTACATTTGCGAGCAAGATCGAATCAGCTTAGTGGCTCGGAGCAGGAGGTAGTGAACATGAGCGGTTCCAGCACGCGTACGAACGGCAAGTCTACTCCCGGGACAGCAGGTCGACGCACACGCAAGAAAAAAGGAGGCAATGCCATTTCCGAAAAGAAAAGTGATCCCACAATACTAGTTGTGGGTGACCTGTTCATCGACGAGAACTGGCTGATGGCTTTGTGCGACTACTACCACAGCACAAATGTCGGGAATGAACATTTCACCAGCCGATTGCTGGGACCTGATAGCCGAATATTCAGTGTGTGCGGCATAGCTAATGTTGTGAAGATACTTGGGGGAAAGCCTGAGAAGGGAAATAATCCGCTGATGAACTGGCGGTTCGTTTGTGTAGCAGTATGGAATCCAAGGGATAATGACCTGCTGCGCTGTTTCCTGTGCAGAGAGGGTCCCAATCTCCAATCTACACCATATACGCTTACCGGGTTGCAATTCCCCGACAGGAAGAATCCGAAGGGCACCCAATGTGCTTTCCGACCCAATGAGAAATGTGTACCCACGTTGGAGATGCGTAATCTGGTCACAGACGACGCACGCGAGTGTTCATCCACGAACCGGCTCTACCGTATCTATGAAGGATTCGGTAGTGATCGTCCCAGGCTGCGACTGCGATATGACTGGCATCTTCGACCGGACGAAGACATGTTGCAGTTGTCGCAGTTAAAGGACGTCCCAGGAGATGTGCGCGCGGTGATTCTGGTGGATCATGGTTACGGTGTGGTGACTCCGAAAATCGTCCAAGGGTTACTTGAGCACCACCGCAGTGTTCCCTGGTACGTTCGTACGAAGTTAGCGAATCCAAAGTGGCTGACGTATCTAAAAAGTAAGAAGAAACGCTTGCGTCTGCTTGTAATTGATGAGCAGTTGGTCAAGCATCAATATGGTATCCGAATTCGGCGGCATGGAAAAAAGCTTGGTCGGGGCAGTCTCGAAGTTCTGAGTGATATGCTTGGGCTATACAAATATGAGCACCTGAAACAACAGCGGGGAAAGCTGCCAATTGCGGACAATGCTGCAATTCTATTTGAGGATGACTCTGCAATTGCAGGATCTCGCCTTGCCGGGGGGAGGAAAGCGTCGTTCGTCTCACTGCCAGCACCACACGGAGAGATACAACCCATCCGGGTTGGACGTACTTCTGTCTTCTTTAACTCTTTGGTGCACTGGGACTTGTGTCCCGAGGAGGATAATCTTTCGGAGGATACGATCTATAGCGCAACAACCTGGGCGCTTGACAACATGCGCTACTGGACCAAGAGTTGTACTGCTGGCTGGATGGCGGAGAAGCCTGATGAACTCGCGGGTCCGTTCCATGAAGTGTTAGGACGCAGCAAGTCTGAGGCTCGTAAAAAGAAGAACGAGGGACAGGTCCAGTTCCATGAGCAAAGCTGGCAGGAGTGGAATGATTCCTCGAGCAATCTGGGGACAATCTGGAACTCGACTGACAAAGTGGAGGAGTTGCAGATGTGGCGTAGCTTCGGAACATTGCCTAATTACATATGCCCTGGCGGGGAGAAGCGTTCAGCTATCAACAACCTGGTACAAGAGCTGGATAGGTACAAGAAGGAGAAAGACCCTGAGTATCCTTTTAACTGTTTGTTTCTTGCGGAACCTGGTTGGGGCAAGAGCTACCTGGCGAAATGCCTCTGCAAACACTTCGATTTTGCGTTCCTAGAGTACTCACTGGCGCAGATGTCCTCAACCAAGGACCTGATGGACTGTTTCAAGGTCATTGTTTCGACTCAGAAACGAACGGAAAGAAAAGTGCTTGTGTTCATGGACGAGCTTGATGCTGACATACAAGGGCACCCTGCTCTGAGCCTTTTGCTCGGTCCGATGTGGGATGGGATGTTCCGTGTCGACGGCAACGCTAACAAGATAGACCCATGTGTGTGGGTGTTTGCCTCGACCAAACCTACGGAGCTACTCCTGAAAGAAATCAACAAAGCTCGCGACTTCCTTTCGCGAATCAACGGTCCTACAATCAATCTTGACTATCTCAAGGATGGCAATCGCGTGCTGGTTCACAGTAGAGAAGACGAAGGTGATCGCGAAAACCGACTAAAAGAAATAATGGAGAGTCATGGTTCACTCGGAACTGAACTGGTATACCACGGTGTTCATCTCTTGAACAGAAGATACGGACCCGTTACGAACATAAGCGTTGGTGTCCTAAGGAGATTCTACGAAATCTGGCCGATACACGGCATGCGTAGCATGATCACATTGGTTTCTCGATTCAGTGGCATAGTCGGAGGCAAAGTACATGAGAGCAACATGCCATCCGAGAAAGATGTTAAAGACGATGCCGGGCTCAGGCGCCACATTAGGAAAGTGAATCGCGAGTTGTCCAAGGATACAAAATATCAAAAGCGCATCGGGGACAAGGATCAACTAGTGAAAATCCTCTTCCGACCGTAGCCTGCGCCACGTGCCCCTAACCTACTCTATCTGTTGTTCAGGCGTTTCTGGACTGCTGGCCCACCATTCATGGTGCGATTTCCCACAAGCAGGAAGATAACGATTGACGAGTCAGTTCGCAAAGAAAAACACCGTTCCTTGGAGCGGGGTTTATGTCAAGAAATAGTGCGTAGATTCAAGCTGGTATCCCTCTGGATTCCCGCTTCCGGGGGAATGACAGTACCGTCAGGAAAGGGTTCCTGACGGCGCTGGAACAGCCATGCAGCTCGTAGCCCACCTCAGCGGAGCGCCAGGTGGGTTTAC
>JAGLUH010000139.1 GCA_023134875.1 Candidatus Zixiibacteriota bacterium | reverse complement strand
GGTGCTGGATTCAACTTGTAGGGGCGCGCCGTGGCGTGCCCCTACGCCTCGGAAGACATATCTGCAGAAATTATTCTCGATCACTTTTGGGACAACCTCCGGACGTCTGCCGCGCACGGATTCTTACGTTACCGGCAAACGTCCTGTCTGCCCTCTTTTTCTGATCTGCCGTGCACAGAGTTCGACGATCTTCTGACATCGACAACGATTCTCAGGTTTTGGCTGGACATTTATCCGGCAATTCATTAAATTGCTTGGAAATGGAAAACAGCTTTTCAGTCGGTTGGAAGTGCCCTTCATCTGGACGGATCACAGTTTCTGATTCCTGCCGGTCAGAACAAGCTGTTGACAATCCTTGCAACAAGAAAATAATAATGCAACTTCTATAGAGTGGCCCAGGAGCGGAGGCCTTATATGAAATTCTGGAGAACCCCGTTAGACATCGACAAGCTGGAAATCCCGATGGGTGAACTTCATATCCTGAAGGAACGCTGCAAGGGGTGCGGATTTTGCGTGGAGTACTGCCCCAAGGGCGTTCTCGAACTTTCTAAAGAGTTCAATTCCAAGGGCTATCACCCGCCGGTGGCGGTCAAACCGGAGGAATGTGTCAACTGTGGTCTCTGCGAGATGCTTTGCCCCGATTTCGCTATCTATTGCATTCGGGTTGAGACAGGGAAGAAAGAGGTAACCTGATGAAAGCGGATCCAAGTTGTGTCCTGACGGGCGCCCACTATCTTGACGGCAATCACGCCTGTGCCGAAGGGGGTATCGCCGCCGGCTGCAAGTTCTTTGCCGGCTATCCGATAACGCCCTCCACCGAAATAGCGGAGCGGGTCTCGCAGCGGTTTCCCCTGATCGGCGGCGTTTTTATCCAGATGGAAGATGAATTGGCCAGCATGAACGCTATCCTGGGCGCTTCCTGGGGCGGCGTAAAAACCATGAGCTGCACCTCGGGTCCCGGCTTCTCTCTCATGATGGAGAATTTCGGGCTGGGAATAATGCTGGAGACTCCCTGTGTCCTGGTGAACGTGCAGCGGGGCGGTCCCTCCACCGGCCTGCCCACTCTTCCCGGCCAGGCCGACATGATGCAGGCCCGCTGGGGCTCGCACGGCGACTATGAAGTTATCGCGCTGGCGCCCGATTCGCCGCAGGAATCTTTCGAGCTGGTTATCCACGCTTTCAACCTCTCGGAAAAATACCGGATGCCGGTGCTGGTTATGACCGATGAGTGCGTCGGCCACATGACCGAGAAGGTAGTCATCCCGCCGGCGGAAGAGATCGAACTGCTGGAACGGCGCTATACCGACAAGAAACCGGGCGAGGCCTGGCCGTATGATCCAAGCGAAGACGGTATCTCGCCGATGCTGCCGGTCGGCAAGGGATACAAGTTCCATGTTACCGGCCTGACTCATGATAATCGGGGTTATCCGGTTATTAACGCCGAGGCACAGGAGTGGAACGTACGCCGTCTCATGGACAAGGTCAACAAGCATGTCGACGACATCATCTGGTTGGTAGAGAAAGATATCGAAGACGCCGAGGTGGTGGTGCTCGCTTACGGTATCTCTTCGCGGGTGGTGCAGCCCGCTATCGCGCGCGCCCGCACCGAGGGTATCAAAGTCGGCCAGATCAAGATGGTGACCGTCTGGCCTTTTCCGGAGAAGCGGGTGCGGGAACTGGCTGAGAAGGTGAAGGCGATGATAATGGTGGAAATGAACTACGGTCAGGTTTTTCTGGAGATGGATCGTTGTATCGCCGGCAAATGCCGTTCCCGTCTGGTCGGGCACGCCGGTGGCACTGTCCACAATCCTTTTGATGTCTATAACGCCATAAAGGAAGCGGTCAAATGAGTGTGAATGCCAAGCAACCGGTAGAAGAAGGACATCCCATGGAGGAACTCCTGCGGATGGATCGCAGCCCCCATATCTGGTGCCCGCCCTGCGGTCTGGGGACAACGGTGACCGCGCTGGCGACCGCGCTGAAGCAACTTCAGATTGATCTCAACAATGTCGCGGTTGTCTCCGGCATCGGCTGTACCGGTCGCGTCGCCGGATACATGAAGGTTGATTCCTTTCACACCACGCATGGTCGGGCGATTCCCTTTGCCCTAGGTCTGCATATCGCCCGTCCGGATATGAAGGTTATCGTTTTCTCCGGCGACGGCGATCTGATCTCGATCGGCGGCAACCACTTCATTCACACCGCCCGCCGCAACGTCGACATCACAGTCATCTGTGTCAATAACTTCATCTATGCCATGACCGGCGGGCAGGTAGCGCCGACCACGCCGATCACCGCCAAGACTTCTACTTCTCCCTACGGCAACTACGAGCATCCTTTTAACCTGCCCCTGCTGGCGGCGTCATCAGGGGCGGTGTACGTGGCGCGCTGGACGGCGCTCCATGTCCGCCGCATGACTACTGCCATTAAGGAAGCGATCTCCAAAAAGGGTTTCTCTTTCGTCGAAGTGATCGCTCCCTGTTCCACCCTCTATGCCCGGCTCAACAAATTGGGCAGCGGTCTTGACCTGATGAAGTTCTACCATGACAACAGCGTCATCAAGCATGGTGTCGACCTGAGGGAGGTTGACATCAACTATCAATCAAAGGTCATCGTCGGCAAATTCATCGATATCGAAAAACCGACCTATCTCGATTGTCTCAACGAAGGCAACAAGAGGGTTTTCGGCGACAAGTACAAACCATACGGAGGCGGTAATGGCGACAACTGAGATTCGTATCACCGGTTTTGGCGGCCAGGGTATTATCCTCTGCGGCTATATCATTGGCAAGGCCGCCTCCATCTACAGCAACCAGCATGCCACCCTGACCCAGAGTTTCGGGCCGGAGGCGCGCGGCAGTGCGTGCTCCGCGCAGGTGGTCATCTCCGATACGCGGGTGTTGTATCCCTATGTGACCGCTCCCAAGGTTATGCTCGCTTTATCCCACGACGGTTACGTAACCCATAAAGACACAATGGCCGGTGACTGTATTCTGGTCTATGAAAAGGACCTGGTCAGGCTGGAAGACCACGGCATCACGGCAAGGACGTTTGGTATTCCCGCTACTCGCATTGCCGAGGACCTGGGACGCAAGATCGTTCTCAATATCGTCATGCTCGGGTTTTTCGGGGCGGTTACCGGCCTGATACCGCGCGACGCTCTGCGCCAGGCGGTGGAGACTTCCGTTCCCGTCGGCACCGAGGAATTGAACCTTAATGCCTTTGATAAAGGTTATGAATACGGCTTGAAACTGGCAGGAAAGGCCGAGTCGAAGGTTTAGAATAAAATCCTTTGCAGGCATCTGCATCGAGAGGATTCTTCAATGGCCTCACGGGACGATAAACAACGCGGGGTTCTGGTACTCGGTGGGGGAATCAGCGGTATTCAAGCGGCGCTCGATCTCGCTTCCGCACGGGTGAAGGTGTACCTGGTCGAAAAGACGCCCTCTCTCGGCGGCAGAATGGCGCAGCTTGACAAGACCTTCCCCACTATGGATTGCTCCATATGAATACTGGGGCCGCGTATGCTCGATGCCGGTCGGCATCCCAACATTGAAGTCCTGACCAACTCGGAACTGGTGTGGCTTGATGGCCGTGCCGGTAGATTCAAAGCTACAGTCAGGCGGAATCCTCGTTACGTGAGTGAAGAACTCTGTACTGGGTGTGGTCTCTGCGTTGAAGATTGTCCGGTGGTGGTGCCCAATGAATTTGAAGTCGGCATGGGCGCTCGCAAGGCGATCTATTCCCCCTTCGCCCAGGCGGTGCCGAATACCCATATCATCGACCGGCAAAACTGCCTCAACGACGATTTCCTTGTCTGCAACAACTGCGTCAGCAGTTGTGACCGCAATGCCATCAACTTTGATGATACCGCCAAGGAGATAACCCTTGACGTGGGCGCCGTTATTGTCGCTACCGGTTTTGATGTCTATGAAGCTTCGGCTATTCCCAGCTATGGCTACGGGCTGTACGATAATGTCCTGAGCAACATGGAACTGGAACGCGTGCTAAATGCCACCGGTCCCACTCATGGCCATATCGCCAGACCTTCCGATCACAAGGTACCGAAGACCATCGCTTTCATTCAATGTGTCGGCTCCCGCGGTGAGGGCAAGGAAGCGGGCTGCCAGTACTGCTCGCGGTTCTGCTGCATGAATGCCGTCAAGGATTGCCTGCTGGTCAAGCAGCATGAACCCGACATCGAGGAAATGTTTGTCTTCTATATAGATCTGCGCGCTGCCGGCAAGGGCTTCGAGGAATTCTATCAGCGCTCGCGGGAGATGCCGGAATTGACTTATGTACGCGGTCGGCCCTCGAAAATAATGGAAGACGCGGAAACCAAGGATGTGATCGTTTATGTCGAAAACGGCGAAACCGGCGAAGTCAGCCGGCTCCGGGTGGGAATGGCAGTCCTGTCGACCGGCGCGGTAGCTTCCGCATCGAACCCCGGACTGGCGGAAGTGCTCGGCCTTGATCTCGACGAGAACGGTTTCTTTGAGGTTGAGACTAAGTATGGTTCACCACTGCACACGGCCAAAGAGGGTATCTATCTCTGCGGTTGCGCCGCCGGTGTTAACGATATCTCCGATTCGGTTGCCCAGGCTTCCGGAGCGGCGGCCGAGAGTGAGAAGTTTGCCGACAAGCTACCGGACGAAGAGAAAAAACGCGAGGTTAAGGAGATTGATGTTTCCGGTCAACCGCGCGTGGGGGTTTTTCTCTGTCACTGCGGTATCAATATCGCCGGTGTTCTCGACATCAGCTCATTGAAAGAACATGCCGAGACTCTGCCCAATGTCGTTTGTGTGGAAGAGAGTCTTTTTCTCTGTTCCGATGAAGGCCAGGGCCTGGTGCAGGAGAAGACCGTCGAACATCAATTGAACCGCGTGGTGGCTGCCGCCTGTACACCGCGTACCCATGAACCGATTTTCCGCGACAGTTGTGAACAGATCGGCCTTAATCCCTACCTTTTCGAGATGGTAAATGTACGTGACCAGTGCTCCTGGGTGCACAGCCGCGTACCGGAGATCGCCACCGACAAGGCCAGAGACCTGCTGCGGATGGGAGTCGCGCGAGCACGTCATCTGCAGCCGCTGTACAAGAACAGCATCCCGATTGACCGCAGTGTTCTGGTTATCGGTGGTGGCATTGCCGGCATGTACGCCGCCCTGGAGCTTGAGGCTCAAGGAATCAGGGTCTACTTAGTCGAAAAGGAAGATCGTCTCGGCGGGCGACTCAATACGCTGACGAAAGTCTATCCTGCCAATCTTTCCGCATCGGAACTTGCCCGCACTATGGACAAACGAGTCCGGGCAAGCCGGATTGAGCTAATGACTGCCACTGAGATAGAAGGGATCACCGGCTTTGTCGGCAATTTTGATGTCTCTACCAGTGGCGGTGGCTTCAAGGTGGGAGCGATAGTCGTGGCTACCGGCGCGGATATTTATACACCCACCGGCGAATTCGGTTATGACAAATGGGAGAATGTTATCACCAACCAGGAGCTTGAAGCTATTCTGCACGAAGATCGTCAAATTCAATCGGCGGCAGGCGGGAAAACGCCCGCGACGGTCGTCTTTATCCAGTGTGTCGGTTCCCGTGATCCTGACAAGAATGCCGGCTGCAGCCGTTTCTGCTGTCCCACCACCATCAAGCAGGCGATACGCCTGCGGGAAGATGGCGTCAATGTGGCCGTCCTCCATCGCGATATGCGCACGGTGGGGGCGAAAGCGGAGGAGCTTTACCGCCAGGCACGCGCGCTCGGCGTGAAGTTTATCAGGTATACACCAGAGCGGCTACCCCGTGTATCGGGAAAGGGTAGTCGGGCGGAGCAAGTTGAAATACTGGAGTTAGCTTTGAATCGGATATTGACGATAGCTACCGATTATGTGGTGCTGGCGGCGGGTATGGTTCCTGATGAGCAAAGCACCGGCGCGCTCCATGAATTTCTTAAGATTCCGCGCGGCGCTGACGGCTTCTTTATGGAACGTCATGCCAAGCTCGGGCCGGTGGAAACCACGACGGAGGGTGTCTTCCTGGCGGGTTGTGTCAGCGGCCCCAAGGATATCGCCGACTCTATCGCCCAGGGATCAGCCGCCGCCGCCAAGGCCGCCGCAATTGTCTCTCATGATACGGTTGCGCTGGAACCGACGACCTGCGTTGTCGAGCCATCTCTCTGCCGCGCCTGCGGCCAGTGCGTGGAGATTTGTCAATACCATGCTCCCTCCCTGGTGCAGATTGCCGGTGGGCTTCAGGTTGCCGAGATCAATCAGGCCTTGTGCAAGGGCTGCGGCACCTGCGCCAGTTGGTGTCCCACCGGTGCAATTGTGGCTTTGCATTTTACGGAGGATCAAATCGATTCGATGATGGAAGCATTACTAACGGTTGAAGCTTAAACTATGGCGGGAAAAGTCTCCAAGACAAAGAAGAAGACAGCAAAAGCGAAGTTTGTTCCCAATATCGTCGCTTTCGCCTGCAACTGGTGCAGCTATGCCGGCGCGGATACTGCGGGGATCAATCGAGTACAATACTCCCCCAACTTCCGCGTCATTCGGACGATGTGTTCCGGTCGAGTGACGCCCGGTCACGTGCTGAAAGCCCTGAAACTGGGGGCGGATGGCGTTCTTGTCTCCGGCTGCCATTTTGGCGATTGTCACTATATCTTCGGCAACTACAAGGCGGTGGAACAGTTTGACAGAACTAAAGCATTAGTCAAGACTCTCGGCCTTGATGAGCGCAGAATCCGCCTGGAGTGGGTCTCGGCGGCGGAAGGAACCCGCTGGGGCGAAGTTATTGACGAATTCGTGGCGCAGATCACCACTTTGGGACCCAGCCCGCTGAACCACAAACCAAAATCGAGGAAATAACGGCGGATGGATAGGGCAACTTTGGAATTGAAAAAGAGCCGCGCTTTTCTCTGCCTTGAATGCGGTAAGTGCACCGCCATCTGTCCCATTTCCAGGTTTAATAACAGCTATTCACCCCGCCGCTTGCTGGCTGATGGCCTTTTCTACGGCGCCGACAACCTGATCACCAACCCGCTTTTATGGTCCTGCCTGACCTGTCAGCTTTGCTCTCAGCGATGTCCCGTCGATGTCAAGTTTTCTGAGTATATGCGGGATATCAGGGCGGAGGCCTGCCGGCAAAACCAATGGGGCAATGCCTCGCATGGCGGCGCCCTGCACCATATTATGGAAATGGCCGCCGCACCGGCTCTGAAACAGAACCGCACCGGCTGGATCAGTGATAATCTGAAGGTTAAAAGCAAGGGCGAGGTGCTTTATTTCGTCGGCTGTTTGCCCTATCACCACGATTTCTTCGCCAAGGATTTTGACTACGCGCCCCTGACCGCTGCTGTTGATACAGTTAAAATTCTCAACCATCTCGGCATCGAGCCGGTTGTCCTGGACAATGAGCGCTGCTGTGGTCATGATCTTTACTGGCTCGGCCAGTTGGAGAAGTTCGATGAACTGGGACGCCTGAATCTGAAGGAGATCGAACAAACTGGCGCCAAGCTGGTGGTGACCTCCTGCCCGGAATGCGCTCTCGCCTTGAAACGACTTTACGCCGAAAGGTTAGGAGGCGTGAACTTCACTGTAAAGCATATCAGCGAACTGGTGGCAGAGAATATCGACAAGTTTGAGTTCTCGGAAGTTCCCCTGAAAGTTACTTTCCAGGACCCCTGTCGTTTGGGAAGATACCTGGGTGTCTACGATCAGCCACGCCAGGCAATCATGGCGATTCCCGGAATCGAGATGCAGGAGATGCCCCACAGCCGACGGGGAGCGATCTGCTGCGGCACGACCAACTGGATGAACTGCGATGCCGTCTCCAAACAGATTCAGCACAGCCGCCTGACCGAGGCTAAGGCGACCGGCGCCCAGACGCTGGTTACCGCCTGTCCGAAATGCCAGATTCATTTTCGCTGCAGCCAGTGCGGTGATGAATCTCAGAAAGTGGATATAAATATCACTGATTTCGTGAATATAGTAGCTTCAGCCCTTGAGGGATGAGGTGTCGAATAGGATAGCAACGGGAGAACCAGTATGGCATATGAATTGAGTAAACCGGAGGATCTGCGCATCGGTGTCTTCGTTTGCGAGTGCGGGCTGAATATCGCTGGCACGATTGACTGCGCCGCAGTCAGCAAGTATGCTGAGACTCTGGAGGACGTGGTGGTTGTCGTCCAGAACAAGTACACCTGCGCCGACCCCGGGCAGAACGAGATCAAGAAAGCCATTACCAAGTATGACCTCAACCGCGTGGTGGTCGCCTCCTGCACTCCCAAGATTCACGAGCCCACTTTTCGCGCCTGTGTGGCCGAGGCGGGGTTAAATCCCTACCTGTTTGAGATGGTCAACATTCGCGAGCATTGCAGTTGGGTGCACCAGACGGAGAAGGAGAAGGCCACTGAGAAGGCCAAGGACCTGGTGCGTAGCGGTGTCGCCCGCGCTCGCTGGCTGGAGGCACAGGTGGAAGCGGAGGTTCCGGTTACCAAGGCAGCGCTGATTATCGGCGGCGGCATCAGCGGCATCCAGGCGGCGCTTGACCTGGCTGACGGCGGACACCAGGTCTACCTGGTCGAAAAGGAACCCTCCATCGGCGGGATTATGGCCGCACTTGATAAGACCTACCCGACGATGGACTGCTCTATATGAATACTCGGTCCTAAGATGATGGATGTCGGTCGACATCCCCGGATCGAGTTAATGACCTACAGTGAAGTCGAAGCGGTTTCCGGTTTCGTGGGCAATTTCCATGTCACCGTACGCAAGAAGGCCCGCTATGTAGACCCCAATGAGTGCACCTCCTGTGCCGAGTGCGCCAAGGTTTGTCCCGTGGCGGTACCTGATGAGTACCAGCAGGGTTTTTCCTCGCGCAAAGCGATCTACCTGCAATTCCCCCAGGCGGTACCCTCAGCTTATATTCTTAACATGGATGACTGCCTCGGCAACAACCCGATTGCCTGTGGCAAATGCGCCGAGGTCTGCGAAAAGAAGTGCATCGACTACGACGATCAGGATGAGCTGGTGAACATCGAGGTCGGTGTTATTATCGCCGCCACCGGTATGGATGTTTATGATCCCACCGAGTATGATGAGTACGGCTATACCCGCCATGAAAATGTCATCACCAGTATGGAGTTTGAGCGGCTGATCTGTGCCGGCGGCCCGACGGCAGGGCATTTCATTCGTCCCAGCGACCGCCAGATTCCCCAGAGCATCGGTTTCATTCAGTGTGTCGGCTCCCGCTCTCAGGATGGGCGCGGCAATCCCTATTGCAGCAATATCTGCTGCATGAACACAGTTAAGGATACGTTACTGCTCTGCGATCACTATCCCGGTATTCAGGCCAAGGTGTTCTATATGGACATCCGTTCCTTCGGCAAGGGTTTTGAAAATCTCTATATGCGCAGCAAAGCGGAAGGGGTCAAGTATATCAGGGGTATCCCCGGCGAGGTGATAGAAGACCCTGATACCAGGAACCTGGTCCTGACAGTGGAGAACACCACCACCGCCAAACTGGAGAAGCATGAACTGGAGATGCTGGTGCTGGCGCAGGGTGTGATCCCGCGGCGCGACGGCGAAGGGATCAAGAAACTCCTGACCCTTTCCAGCACGTCGGACGGTTTCATCATGGAGTCGCATCCCAAGTTGAAACCGGTCGACGCGCCGACCAAGGGCATGTACATTGCCGGCTGCATGGAATCGCCCAAGGATGTCAAGGATAGTGTCACCCAGGCCGGCGCCGCCGCCGCCCGCGCCAGCATCCTCCTAAACGCCGGCAAGACCGGCGTCGAGGCGATAACATCGCAGATCGACGGTGACAAGTGTAACTACTGCGGCCTCTGCGCCCTGGTATGCCCCTACAATGCCATCATCGCCCCCGACAAGAAAACCAAAAAGCTGCCCGTGGTGGTTCAGGCGGCCTGCGCCGGTTGCGGCGCCTGTGCCGCTGAATGTCAGCAGGATGCCATTGTCATGCGCCATTTCCGCGACGAGCAGATCATGGCACAGATAGAGGCGATCCTCGTGGAGGAACCGCAAAAGCATCTTCTTACCTTCGCTTGCAATTGGTGCAGCTATGCCGCTGGCGATGATGCCGGCACCGCCCGGCTGCAATATCCCACTTCCAGCCGGTTGATTAGGACTATGTGCTCCGGTCGTGTCGATGACAACTTTATTTTGCACGCTTTTCGTCTGGGGGCGCCGATGGTACTGGTCTCCGGATGTCATTTCGCCGACTGCCATTACATCAACGCTGTTACGTGGACGCAGAAGCGCATGGACCGTCTCTGGAACAAGCTGGAGAAGCTTGGTATTCGTCCGGAGCGGTTACGGCTTGAGTGGATCTCCGCTGCTGATGGACAGAA
>JAGLUH010000138.1 GCA_023134875.1 Candidatus Zixiibacteriota bacterium | reverse complement strand
GGCATAAAACCGAAAGGCTTGCTGGCGGCGGCATCGATGATTTCCCAACTGTCGATACCGAGCCGATCACACATCAAGGCCACCTCATTCACGAGACCGATATTGACCGAACGGAAAGTATTCTCCAGCAGCTTGACCATCTCCGCCGCCTTGGTGGAACTGACCACATGCACGGAATCAACCACCTGGCCGTAGAAAAGCTTAGCCATCTGCGCGCAGCGGGGTGTATCGCCACCGACTACACGGGGAGTGTTCTTGATACCATACCGTTGATTACCGGGATCGACCCGTTCCGGACTGAAAGCAAGATAGAAGTCCCTGCCGGTTTTCAGGCCGGTCTCTTCCAGCAGGGGTTTGATTAACTCTTCGGTGGTGCCGGGATAGGTAGTTGATTCCAGGATGATCAGCATTCCCTCATGCAGATATTTACGTACCTCGCCAACTGCTTTGAGGATATAGGAAACATCAGGGTCTTTGGTTTTAGAAAGTGGCGTTGGGACGCAAATCGTGCAGATATCGCATTTCTTCAACTTAGCAAAATCGCCGGTCGCTTTAAGGAATCCCAATTTGACATGGTTTTTTACCAGTTGGTCGCTGACGTCGCCGACATCAGACCTTCCTGAGTTAATTAGCTTGATCTTGGCGGACGAGATATCAAAGCCGATAACCGTGAAGCCCTCCCGGCAGAATTCATTGGCCAGGGGCAAACCGACATAACCAAGCCCGATCACGCCGACCACCGCCTGACGGTCCTTGATTTTCGCCGCCAACTGCTTCTTCAATTTCGCCTCCAGTATTCCAGGGTGTCGAGCAATGTCTTTTCTATTTTGATCCTGGGCTTAAACCCAAGCTGCCGTTTGGCCTTGCTGATGCTGCCCACCAGCAGGGGCACCTCAACCGGCCGCAACAGCTTTCGATCTGTCTTGATTTTAATATCGGCAGGTGAATGATTTATCAGAATCTTAAGATAACTGCTGATTTTATCTGCCTTGCCGGAAGCAAGAATATATGATTCTCCCGCTCGACCCCGCTGGCTTGCCAGACGGTAACCATTCACAATGTCACGCACATCGGCAAGGTCTCGCCTGGCCGACAGATCGCCAACCCTGATAATGCCATGACCCTTACCTGACTCGATAGCGGCAATCTGAGAACAGAAATCGGGAATTACAAAGCCGGTTTGCTGCCGGGGGCCGGTATGGTTGAAGGCGCGTACCCGCACAATCGGCAGCCCGAAGGCACAATAGTACTGGTACGAGACCAGGTCAGCCGCCGCCTTGGAGGCGCCGTAGGGGGATACCGGCCGCAGCGGATAGTCAGGCTTGATCGGCATTTTCGTCGGTGACAGGGGGCCGAATATGTCAGCAGACGAGACAAAGACGATATTTTCGACATACTTCCTACCCCGCAGCAATTCATAGAGTTTCAGCGTGCCGAGGAGATTGACCGCCATTGTCTTTTCCGGCGCTGAAAAAGACTGTCCTACTGAGGCCAGGGCCGCCAGGTGAAAGATCAGATTGGGCTTGTTACTAGTAATGAAGCGTGAAAGCGTGGTAACATCATCGAGTGATGCGCGCACTAAACTGATATCGGCTTTCACTCCTTTGAGATTCTTCAGACTCTCCCCTTTTAGAGCGGTGCCGCATACCTTGATGTCGTGCGCCAGCAAATTTTCAGCGAGATGGGAACCGGCAAAACCAGCGATGCCGGTAATCAGGGCTTTCATAGGTTGTGTTTCTGTTTTAGGTGTTCAAGGTCGTAATCGACCATCATTTCCACCAGTTCCTTAAACGAAACCTCCGGCTGCCAGCCCAGTTTTTGGTGGGCCTTACTGGAATCGCCGAGCAATACGTCAACCTCCGCCGGCCGGACAAAGCGAGGATCGACCTTGACATATTTCTGGTAATCAAGATCGAGCCGCGCAAAGGCGATCTGTGCCAAGTCCCGCACCGAATGGTTCTCACCGGAGGAGATAACGAAGTTCTCCGGCTTATCCTCCTGTAACATCAGCCACATGGCGCGGACATAGTCGCCGGCAAAGCCCCAATCCCGCTTGGCGTCAAGGTTGCCTAGGTAGAGATCGTCTGCCAGACCCAGTTTGATTCGAGCGGCGCCGTCGGTGATCTTCTTGGTGACAAACTCCAGCCCTCGCCGTGGCGACTCATGGTTGAAAAGAATACCGGAACACGCGAAGATATCATAAGACTCGCGGTAATTGACGGTAATAAAATGCCCGTACACCTTGGCGACGCCGTAGGGCGAACGGGGATAGAACGGTGTTCGTTCCGTCTGTGGCACCTCCTGCACCTTGCCGAACATCTCCGATGACGAGGCCTGGTAGAACTTGATCTTCTTATCAACCAGCCTGATCGCCTCCAGTAGACGGGTCACGCCGATGGCATTAAACTCACCGGTCAGTACCGGCTGCGACCAGGAAGTGGGCACAAACGACTGCGCCGCCAGGTTGTAGACCTCGTCCGGCTTGGCTTCCTTAATTAACGTAATCAGGGAGAGTTGATCCAGCAGGTCGGCCTGCACCAGGTTGATTCTGTCCCTAATATGATCGATTCGCTCGAAGTTCTCGGTGGAGGCGCGCCGCACCATACCGAATACTTGATAACCCTTCTCTAAAAGCAAATCAGCCAGATAAGAACCATCCTGTCCGGTAACACCAGTGATTAATGCGCGCATTTTATCTCCTTCCGATTGTGATCAACGCAGAATATATGATCCGCGCGACCTCTGTCAACCAATACCGATCGGATTCCCTCAGGCTCTTGAGGCTTGCCGTTGCTGATCATAAGAGTTATATATTGCCCCCGATGTTTAGGTTCGACAAAAAACTTCTTTTCTACAAGCTGCCGCCTGTTCTCTATGCCGG
>JAGLUH010000137.1 GCA_023134875.1 Candidatus Zixiibacteriota bacterium | reverse complement strand
GTGACAAACTGCCGTTTGATATTTCAGGATTTCGCACGCTTTTCTATGACAACACTATTGGCGGCAAAAGCGCAGTAGAGTTGAGATTGAAGAAGCACCTACAGAACTTGCCGTCTGGCCGACCGTTGTAACCGATAACCCGCCGCTTGAGCGGGTTGGTGGGGTCAGCGCCCGGCAGATGCCGTCGTTTGCTGATACTGGAGAGACCGGCAGTCCGTAGGCCACCTCAGCGAAGCGCCAGGTGGGTTTACATGACGGCAAGTTCATCAATCGGCAATGGCACCGTTTCTTGATCATAGCAGGCTCCGTAACTCGACCACCGCCAATCCCCAAGTGAGCGCACCGAGTTGCAAGCTACCGGATTGTAATGACGGTACTCAATCTTCTCGCACACAGATGCTGAGGTGGGCTACCAGTTCGGAGAGATCGTGACCTACGATTTCGGGCACGTAGCAACGTGCCCCTACGAATTGAATCCAGCAATGTAGTGTAGGTCAAGCGGCCTGTCCGCTTGACATTCACGCGAAGCGTGAAGAAGGGTTAGTCAATACCGCAGGGTTCCTGACCTACAAGAGTTATTAGTATGCTTAGAGAATATACTTGCTCAGGTCTTCGTCTTCGATGATCTCTTTCAAGACCTTCTGGACTTTGGTTTTCGTGATCTTGACTTGCCGGATCTTCTTCTCCGGCACCTCAAACATCACTTCTTCAAGCAAAGTTGTCATTATTGTTTGCAAACGGCGGGCGCCGATATTCTCCGAGCTTTCATTCACCTGGGTGGCAGTCCGCGCTACTTCCCGCACTGCGCCTTTGTCAAACGTGACGCTGACCCCCTCGGTCTCCATCAGGGCGGTATACTGTTTGATCAGAGCATTCTTCGGCTCAGTCAGAATACGCACCAGGTCATCTTCACTCAGCGAATCCATCTCCACCCGAATCGGAAAACGCCCCTGCAGTTCCGGAATCAGATCAGCGGGTTTGACCGAATGAAAGGCGCCGGCGGCGAGAAAGAGAATATGGTCGGTACTGACCATGCCATACTTAGTGCTGACGTTGCAACCTTCGACAATCGGCAGGATATCGCGCTGTACTCCTTCACGAGAGACATCAGGCCCCGCGCCGCCACCATCGCGGTCGGCAACCTTGTCGATCTCGTCGACAAAAACAATACCGGAATTCTCCACCCGATCGAGTGCCTCGCTAATCACTTCGTCCATGTCGATAAGTTTGGCCGCTTCCTCCTGCACCAGGTAACGCTTTGCTTCACCGACCGTCAGCTTGCGGTGCTTCTGTTTCTTCGGCATGATACCGGAGAACATCTCTTGGAAATTGACACCAAGTTCTTCCATACCCTGTGGGCTGAAGACCTCAATTATGGGAAAGCGATTGGCGGGAACCTCAACTTCAATAATGCGGCTGTCAAGATTGCCGTCACGAAGCTGCTGCCGCAGTTTCTCACGAGTACGGTTATATTTCTCTTCGATTTCTTCATCGCTTTCCGCACCCGCCTGCCGCTTGCCACGTTGGCGGGGAAGGAGGATATCAAGAATCCGGTCTTCGGTATGTTCTTGGGCCTTTTTCTCCACCGCTTCCGCATTCTCTTTCTTGACCATCTGCACCGATAACTCGACCAGGTCGCGAACCATCGATTCCACATCACGCCCAACATAGCCCACCTCGGTGAACTTGGAAGCTTCCACCTTGACAAAAGGCGCACCTGCGAGGTTAGCCAGTCGTCGGGCGATTTCCGTTTTGCCGACACCGGTGGGACCGATCAGGATGATGTTATTCGGCATAATCTCCTGCCTGATCTCATCCCTGACCGCCTGCCGCCGCCAGCGATTACGCAGGGCAATCGCCACCATCTTCTTGGCTTTATCCTGGCCGATGATATACTTGTCCAGTTCGGCCACTATCTGTCTTGGTGTCAGATGTCCTTTCAAGGATACTCTCTCCCGTTATTACTCCACAGGGTAAAGACTATAACACCGCAACCATACGAAAGCAACGCTATTTTAACGTTTCCACGGTGATATGGCGGTTGGTATAGACACAGATATCAGCGGCGATTTCGAGCGATTTCCTGACAATGTCCTCCGCTTTCAGTTTGGTCTCATCGACAAAGGCGCGGCAGGCTGCCAGCGCATAAGGCCCGCCGGAACCGATAGCGACAATGCCATCATCCGGCTCGACCACATCTCCCGAACCGGATACAATCATGCTATGCTCCTTGTCCATCACCGCCAGAAGCGCTTCCAACTGGCGCAGATACTTGTCGCGCCGCCAGTCTTTTGCCAGTTCGACCGCCGCCCGCGGCAGGTTGTCGGAGTATTCCTCCAGCTTCGCTTCAAACCGTTCAAACAGGGTGAATGCATCCGCCGACGAGCCGGCGAAACCAGCCAGGATTTTACCGTCCGCCAGCGCCCGGATTTTCTTGGCGCTCGACTTCAGAATCGTATCCTCCAGCGTAACCTGACCGTCGCCGCCGAGCGCTACCTTGCCCTTGTGGCGTAATCCCAGAATGGTTGTTGCCCGAATCATCATTTACTCCTTGTGGCGCGGGGATGCGCCTTTTGATATTCACGTTTGATGCTACTGGTGGATAAATGAGTGTAGATTTGCGTACTCTTGATCGAGGCATGCCCCAGCAGTTCCTTGACCGCCAGCAAATCAGCGCCGTTATCGAGCAGGTGCGTGGCAAAGGAATGGCGCAGGGCGTGCGGTGAGATTCCCTGTCCCTCGCGCAGGCGAGCGCTGTATTTTTTCACTATTCGGGCTACCGATCGGCTCGAAATCGGCCGGCCCAACCGGCTTATAAAGAGGCGCGGCAAGCCGGCACCATACTTCTCATTGCGCACCTTGATATACTTCTCCAGGCGCTCAAGCGCGATCTGCCCAAACGGCACCAGCCGCACCCTGCTGCCCTTGCCGGTTACCCGCAGCAGCCGTCCCTGCCGGTCAACCTGGGCATCGGTAAGATCTGTCAACTCCGCCAGCCGCAGCCCACATTGGTAGAATAGCTCAAGAATTGCCCGGTCGCGACACGATTGAAAACCATCCCCCGACGGTAACTCCATCAACAACTCCGCTTCATCCGCAGAGAGAAAGGCTGGCAGTTCCCGATCCACCTTGAAGCCGCGAATATCAAGGTCGAGCTTGGCATCCAGTAGTCCTTCGCGCTTGAGATACTTGACATAGCTGCGCACTGCCGACAGTTTACGCACAATGGTGCGATTCTTAAGGCGCCTGGCCTTAAGTGAGAATAGATAGCTGCGCACCAGGGGATAGAGAGAGTCCCGCTTCGGTTTCGCTACCGGTCGGGTCGCCTGATAAAAGCGAAGGAAATCTCTCAGATCAATCGTATAGGCTTGCACCGTATGCGATGAATACCGGCGCACATTGGCCAGATACGAGAGATAATCATCGACTGCTGTCAGCAGATGATCAGCCATAGCTCAAATCTGTGGGATTATATAATGGGGCGCAAGTTAAACCTTGGTGGTCTCGGTCTGCTCTTTTTCTTCTAAGATGATACGGTGCTTGCACTCGGGGCATTGGCGATGCCGCCCATGCCGCTTGGTCTCTTTCTCGACCAGGAAGGAGGCGCTGCAAGCGGGGCATTTTTGATCTACTGGTTTATACCAGGAAGCATAATCGCAATCAGGATAGCGGGAACAACCCCAGAAAGTCTTGCCCCGACGGGTCTTCTTCTCGACAACTTCGCCGTCACAGCCCTCCCGGGGACACTTCATGCCGATTGTCATGGATTTGGTGTTCTTGCACTTCGGGTAGTCGGAACACGCCTTGAACTTGCCGTAACGTCCCTGCTTGATCACCATCGGCGCACCACACAGATCACACTTCTCATCAAGTGGTTCCTCGCGTTCACCACCGATCGGCATAGTATTTTTGCATTCAGGATAGGCGCTGCAAGCCAGGAAGCGGCCGTTACGGCCCCATTTTTCGATCATCGGCGCACCGCATTTATCACAGGTGATATCGGAAACCTTCTGCGTTGATTTTTTGATCTCGTCCTGTTTCTTCTCCACCGCCGTGAGACGTTTGGCAAAAGGTGTGTAAAAGTCGCCCAGTACTGCCTGCCAACTGTTTTCGCCCGCTTCCACGCTGTCCAGTTCGTTTTCCATCTTCGCTGTGAACTCTATCGAAAAAATATGAGGAAACTGAGCGACCAGTAAGTCATTGACCGTCTTTCCCAGATCAGTAGGAACCAGGCGTCGTTTCTCCAGCTCCACATACTTGCGGGCCTTCAGGGTCTGGATAATCTGGGCGTAGGTCGAGGGGCGCCCAATGCCGTCGCTCTCCAGTTCCTTGACCAATGATGCTTCCGTAAAACGGGGCGGCGGCTTGGTGAAATGCTGTGTTGGTGTAACATCTCGAAGAGCCAATCTGTCATTCGGCTGCAATTCAGGTAGTGATTCCGCCATGCCATTGCCATTGCCGTTTTCTGCCCTAGTTAGTTCATAGACCTTGAGAAATCCTGCAAAGGTCGTTGTCTGGCTGGTGGCGCGGAAGAGATACTTGCCGCTGCTGATATCAACCGTCAACTGATCAAACTCAGCCGGTTTCATTTGCGAGGCGATAAAACGGTTGAAGATCAACTGGTAGAGTCGGAACTGATCCCGGTTCAAGTAACGTTTTACCTTCTCCGGTGCCTGACTGAGATAAGTCGGTCTGATCGCCTCATGGGCGTCCTGAGCGCTTTTCTTCGACTTATAGAAATTGGGTTTCTCCGGACAGAAATTAGCGCCATATTTCTCGGTAATATATTCCCTGGCGGCGGTGATCGCCTCAGCAGCCACCCTGACCGAGTCAGTACGCATATAGGTAATTAAACCGACGGAACCTTCGTCGCCCAGTTCCACACCCTCATAGAGAGATTGCGCTATCGCCATCGTCCGTGCCGGCGCGAATCCAAGTCGCACCGAGGCATCCTGCTGTATGGTACTGGTGGTGTAGGGTGGCAATGGACGGCGTTTACGCTTCTCCACCTGGACGTCGGTGATAACATAGTCTTCCTTGAGAAGTTGCTCCTTCAACGTTTCCGCTTTAGTTTCCGATCCGACTTTGAAATCCTCGCCGGCAATCTTGAAAAGGCGCGCCTCAAATTCGACATCCGCCGCAGTGGCAAATCGACCGATAAATCGCCAGAACTCTTCCTGCGTGAAGGCATCAATTTCCGCTTCCCGCTCAGAGATTATCCGTAGCGCCACTGACTGCACACGACCTGCCGACAGGCCGCTGCAAATTGTCTTCCAGAGCACGGGACTGATTTTGTAGCCAACCAGGCGATCAAGCAGACGCCGCGCCTGCTGCGCATCGACTTTGTTCTGATCAATATTCGCGGCTCCCTTGATTCCCGCCAACACTGCTCGCTTGGTAATCTCGTTGAAAGTCGCCCGATAGATATTGACTTCGCAGTCCGCCAGCTTGTTCGCCACGTGATAGGCAATCGCTTCGCCTTCACGATCGGGGTCGGGCGCCAGGTAGACATTTTTGACCTTTTTAGCGGCCTTCTGTAGTTCCTTGATAATTGGCGCCTTGCCTTTGATTACGCGATACTCCGGCGCAAAATCCTTATCGAGGTCGATGCCCAGTTTCGACTTGGGAAGATCAATCAGATGACCGCTGGTAGCCCTGATGGCAAAGTTCCTTCCCAGGAACTTCGCCAGTGTCTTCGACTTGGTCGGCGACTCAACGATGACAAGATTGTCGGGCAAGATTTAGTTCTCTTTCTTCTTGAGCGTGATATCGCCATTGAGTAGTTGCTCCAGGGCGATAGTGGTAACCTTACGGTAATCAATGGGCTCTTCGGAATCTTCAGTCATCATCTGCATGGCTGCCAGCCGTTCCTCGTTGATCTGACGTGCTCGCTTGGCGGCCAGCAGAACCGCCTGGTAACGGTTCAAGGCAATGCCGTCCAGTTTGTCGAGCAGAATCATCTTGGTGTCCATAAACTCACCTTTCATAGACCTGAATCTGCTGCCTGCAAACGACTGGTTCGCTGGGACTCAGCTCTGATTATCTTACTGATCAGCGCCACTGTCTCATCGAGTTCGTCGTTAACGACAACGTAATCATATTTCGACCAATACTTGATTTCCTTTAGGGCGCAAGCCAACCGCAACTCAATTGCCGCCGCCGTTTCGCTTTCACGACGCCGCAGCCTTTGCCGCAATATCGGTATACTGGGAGGAAGAACGAAAATCAAAACCGCATCACGACGCCATTTCTTCACCGCCATGCCACCCTGGATGTCGATGTCAAACAGGACCGTCTTACCGGCGGCCTCTGCGTGCAGTACATATCCCCTGGGGGTGCCATACCACTCCCCGAAAACCTCCGCCGTCTCAATGAACTTCTTACGCCGTTGTTTACTCCTGAATTCTTCCCGAGAGAGAAAAAAATAGTGACGACCCCCTCGTTCGCCTTTACGGCGGGGACGAGTTGTCGCTGAGATCGACTTACAGAAAGAACGATTCCCCCGGGCCAAGAGATCGACAATTGTCGATTTTCCCGCCCCTGACGGCGCAGAGAACACCACCAGCAACGGCTTGGGACGGTTGATCCTGCGGGTGTCTCCCCTGCTGCCCGTAAGCCTCATTCGATGTTCTGTACCTGTTCCCGTAGTTTTTCAATTTCTTCGCGGACGCTGATCACTTCCGCCGAGACCTCGTAGAGGATCGCCTTGGAACCAATCGTGTTCGCCTCACGGTTCATCTCCTGCAGAATGAAATTCAACCTTTTGCCCACATCGCCACGCGCCCTCAGGGCGGTCAGGAAGGCGCGGCAATGGCTTCGCAGCCTGACGCATTCTTCGGTGACATCAGCTTTCTCGGCCATCAACGCCACTTCCATGTCAAGTCGCAGACGCGCCTTGCTGTCAGTCGACAGCGCCAGCGGATCATCACCGATGATTTCCTTGATACGGGCGGTTAGCCGGCGCCGATAACGCTGTAATGATTTCGGCTGGTACTTGACGATCTGGTCAACGCCGCGGGAAATCAACCCCACGCGTTTCGTCATATCCTGCGCCAGCACCCGACCCTCGGCGGCCCGCATCTGGTCCAAGTGCCTGAGCGCCTTTTTCACACCGGCGATCAGTTTGCGGATATCAGTCTCACTGGCATCTGTGGCGGGTGCTACCCCGAACAGGTCGGGAAGAGCGGCGAAATGGCTTATCTCAATATCACCGGCAAGTTTCAGCTTCTGTTTCAAGTCAGTAAACATCTTATAGTAGAATGCCGCCAATTCCTGATTAAGCACCAGCGAATCAGGCCCGAAATCATTTCCATCCGTAGTAATCAGCAGTATCAATTTGCCGCGGGCG
This sequence comes from Candidatus Zixiibacteriota bacterium, assembly GCA_023134875.1. GTDB lineage: Bacteria > Zixibacteria > MSB-5A5 > CAIYYT01 > CAIYYT01 > JAGLUH01. The sequence continues at coordinate 5,829 of JAGLUH010000137.1, read as the reverse complement.
ACTTGCTGCGTGACTACCTTTCTAACCCGGTTCTCATAATCGGAGAAAATCTTCGGCAGCCGGATCGACACGTCGAGGAATCGATTATTAACCGAACTAACCTCGATTCTCACCTTCCTTTTTCGCAGCGTCACCTCGGCCTTGCCGAAGCCGGTCATGCTATGTATCATTGCGTTCCTTCCGCCAAAAGACCGATCAAAGAACATTGTCATGCCGGTTTTGTCAATCAAAAAAGCCTCATTCTTGACTTCACGATCAGTTTGTGGTAGTTTCATCTTTACCTATGTTACCCGCTTCGTCTACCATAACTCACTATCTGGCAAAAGAGTATGACCAGATACTCCGGAAGGCTGTTCTGACCAGGACAACCTATCAAAAGAGTGGTAAGCGATTTGTATTCTACTTCGCAGGTGCCCAGAAACAACGGCTTGAATACAGTTTCTCGCCACCCGATTTCGTTCTGTTGACGGGATGGCCGACTCCTGAGGAGGGCTTTGAAATCTGGCAGGAATGCGCTGGCAGCCGAGTGATTGCGGCCTCGGCTACTCCAGATGACCGTATGATTACATTCCAATTGAAACGAACATCGGCTTCTGAGGAAGAGGTTGAGTTTACCATCCATTTCGAGCTTTTCGGCGCTCTGACCAATGCCTTCTTAGTGGATAACGGAAGGGTAATTCTGCATGCCGCCAGAGTTATCAACGATCGGCGCCGTCTTAAACCAGGGAAGCCCTATCAGCCTCCGGAGAGAAGACCACCCGATCCGAAGCAGGGCGAAATCCTAATCTGCAGCACGATTCAAGTAGAATATCGGCTTGCCTTTGATCAAGACAGCCATCAAGTCATCATCGCCGGCGAACTAGGCGCCAAGGTTTTCGCACCCGATCCTGCCGCTCCACTGACTTCCCTTTATCAACATTTGCATCAGTCAGCCGTTCGAGTCAATAACATCTCCCGGTTACGCCGCAATCTCTTGACGCGCGTGCAGCAACAATTGAAAAAGAAGAAGCAATCCCTAACGCAACTACACACTAAGCTGGAGAGTTGCCGACAGGCGGAAAAACTGAAGCAGTGGGCTGATATCCTGATGGCCAACCAGCGGGCACAACCGGTAGGCGGCACCATCACCCTTTTTGATTTTTATCACAACTGTGATGCGGAAATCCCTCTCCTCGCCCGCAAGACCCTGATCGAAACAGCCGCCGCCTATTACAAGAAAGCGAAAAAAATGAAGCGCGCGCCGTCACAACTAAGTCACCGCCTTGAGGACGTGGAAGCTCGAATCTCCCGCCTGGAAGCGGCGAGCGCGGAAATCCCCAAAATGGCGGAACTGGAGCAACTTGAGAAGGCGGCGCTTGAATTGCGTCCCCTGCTGGGTGGGGCCTGCTTCGGTGATACCGGCAAAGTTGAACCGGCCCAACCCTATCGCACATTTCTTAGCTCAGCCGGTGAAAAAATACTGGTAGGCAAATCAGCGGTGAACAATGCCAAACTGACTTTCAAGGTCGCCCGCACCTATGATTTCTGGTTTCATGCCCAACAGGTCAAGGGGTCGCACGTAATCCTGGTCCTGCCCGATAAGAACAAGAAACCAAGCCGGAAATCGATACTGGAGGCGGCGGCGTTGGCGGCCTACTATTCCGAGGCACGCGGTCTCAAACAGGTTCCGGTCATCTATACCCGCCGCCGTCATGTCCGTAAAGTACGAAAGGGCGCGCCCGGCCAGGTGATACCGGAGCGGGTTAAATCGATCTTCGTCGATCCTCAGGTTCCTAACTCCGCCTGAGCGGAACTGTTGTTGACTACCTCAAGAAAACAATATAGCTTTTGCCATTATGAGACCCTGGCAGACTATCCTCATTCTGATTGTTGCCGCCGCGGTTGGCTTCTGGTTTTTCCTGCGTGAGGAACCTTCTGATCCGCGATTGGAGCGTTTTGTCGACTGCTATGTGGATCTCGCCATCTTTCATGCTTGCGCCGATACCACTGTCACAAACTACCGAAGTCAGCGCGATTCAGTGCTCAACATTTATGGTTTTACCGAGGAAGATTTCCGGGCGCTGAAAGCGGAACATGACTCTGACCCGGAAAGCCTGGTCGACATTTGGGGCAAGATCAGCGAGAAGCTGCGAGAGCGTGAGAAGCAACTCGGCATCAGAGAGTAAAAGCGCCTTGCCGGTGCTCGATTTGCAATTCCCCCCTGATATCATTGACAATGATGACATCGAAACGATAGGAGCGATACGATCGTAACGACTGCGCCAGGTAACCCCGGGCCACTTCAATGATCGCCTGTCGCTTGCGACCGTCCACCTTGTAGACCGGATCGCCGAAAGTAGCGGAGCCACCCCCCTTAACTTCCACGAATACCAGCTCATTGCCGCTACTGCAGATGATGTCGATCTCTTTGCGTTTGTAGCGGTAATTAGTGGTGATTATCTGGTAACCCTTGTTTCTAAGGAATTCCTGCGCCGCTTTTTCATACCGGTGACCAGGAGAGTGCTTGTTCACAGATTCAACTCCAAGATCGCATCTTTCCCCAGCAGATTGAAGCTCCGCCGGTGTATCGCTATCACCCCATGTTTGGCAATCATCAGCCGGTGCTGCCGAGTTGGGTAACCCTTGTGCTGATCGAACCCATACTCCGGAAAATGCTGATGGTACTCCTGCATGATGCGGTCACGCTCCACCTTGGCCAGGATTGAAGCGCAGGCGACTGAAAGCACCCGACCGTCACCGCCAATCACCGTCTCCTGAGCGCTCTTAAGATCGGGAATAAGCCGATTGCCGTCAACGATGACATAGTCAGGCGTCTCTACCAAACCAGTGATCGCTCGCCTCATCGCCAACAAGGTGGCCGCCAGAATGTTGACCTCGTCGATCTCAGCGACGGAACTGGCAGCAACGGCAAACGAATGTGCCTTTGCGGTGATCTTCTCATAAGCTCGCTGACGTCGCTGTGGCGTCAACTTCTTGGAATCGGCAATCCCTTCAGGATCGAAATTCGCCGGCAGGATCACCGCGGCAGCAACCACCGGCCCGGCCAGCGGGCCGCGACCCGCCTCATCGACACCACACACGCATTTGAACCCGCGTCGCCGCAGTTTCTTCTCCAGTGCCAGCCACTCACCCATGGCCAATAAAAAAGCCTCCAACCGGAGGCTCTTTCAACAAAAACTTGCAGTGGGCTGAATCTTATCAGTCTTTCTTCTTCTCGGAAATTCGTGCCGCCTTGCCGTAGCGGTCACGCAGGTAGTACAGCTTGGCGCGACGCACCCGTCCCGACTTGACCTTTTTGATCTTGGCGATATTAGGGGAATGCAACGGGAAGACCTTCTCGACGCTGATTCCAGAAGAGATTTTACGTACTGTAAAGGTTTCGCCGGTGCCGCCACCTCGTCGGCTGATCACCACCCCCTGGAAAACCTGGATACGTTCTTTGTCGCCTTCGATGATTTTCTGATGTACGGCAACCGTATCGCCCGGGCCGAATCCAACCTTGTGATCTTTCAAGTGTTCTTTTTCGTAGTCGCTGATCAAGTCCATCTATTCCTCCTCAGTAGCAATCTTCAAATTCCTTGCCGGCGGCGATTTCCTGAAGCATTAACCGGTCATCTTCATCGAGTATCGTCTGACGCAACAGGTCAGGACGCCGGTTCATTGTCATCTGTAAAGCGCAAAAGCGCCGAAAGCGTTCCTGCCGGGCATGATCACCTCCCTGCATTACCGCAGGCACCGACTCCCCCTTGAACCGGGCTGGTCTGGTCCAGACCTGGCAGCCCAACATCTCCTCGATAAATGAATCAGACATCGCCGAGTCGATCTTGCCGATACCTCCCGGCAACAGCCGAAACACCGACTCAACAATCGCCAGGGCGGCGGTTTCGCCGCCATTTAATACATAATCACCGATAGAAACTTCCTCAATATCGAAGAACTTATGAAGCCGCGCATCCACACCCTTGTAACGGCCACAGATAATAACCAGATGATCGAGCAGCGAATACTCAATCGCGGTACGCTGATTAAATTTCCGCCCCGCGGCCGAGGTGAGAATGATTTTTCGGCGCGGTATATCCTTTCCGGCGGTAACAGCCGAAAGTGCCTCGTAAAGCGGCTCCACCTTCATCACCATGCCGGTACCGCCGCCGAAAGGAGCGTCATCAACAGTGCGATGCTTGTCGGCAGTGTAATCCCTGATGTCAACCAGCTCGATACCCAGGCTGCCCCTGGCAAGCGCCTTACCCAGAAGGGATTGCTTCAGGGGGGAATCGAAAAACTCCGGGAATATGGTCAGGATCGTCACTTTCACTCTTCGATCAATCCCTTCATCAACCTGATGGTCACTCTTTTCTCTTTTTTGTCAACATTCAAGACCACATCCGCAATCGCTGGCAGCAGAAACTCCTTTTCACCGCTGATCCGCCAGGCATCATTTGCCGGCAGGGAAAGAACCTCTGCTATCTCACCCAGGCAGCGACCTTCTTCCGTGTAAACCTTCATGCCGACAAGCTCAAAATGATAATAAGTATCCTCTGGCAACTCCAGCAGATCCGCTTCGCTCACGGCGAGATACCGGCCTACCAGCTTTTCTGCTTCACTTCTGGTGGTTACACCCTTAAAGCAAAGTAAAATCTGCGACTTGTGGCTCCGGGTTGACTTGATCTCCATCTCGGTGACGGTGTCATTTTCCAGGAGCACCTTCTTGAGCTTACCGATACGATCGGGATCGTCAGTCAGAGGGAAGATACTTACTTCACCCTTGATGCCGTGAGCACGAACGATCTTGCCGATTGCGTAGAGCTTTTCTCCTATTCCAGAATCTCCAATACCGCTCGTTTACCCTTCTTGGCGGAGATGGCTAGCATCAGGGTTCTCATCGCCTTGGCGGTCTGACCACCCTTGCCAATTACCTTCCCCAGATCGCCGGGACCCACACGCAGTTCAAACACAGTAGTCCGCTCGCCCTGAATCTCTTTCAATTCCACCAGATCGGGGTTGTCAACCAGCTCCTTCACAATCATCTCAACGAATTCCTTCACAGTTACTCTCCCAGTTTTGAGGTTGAGGTGTGGCTCTGCTCCGTTCGTAAGTGAGCTCTCATTTCCTTGAAATACCTGATTTATATCATGCGTGACAGGGTTCCTGACCTGCCCGCTCTTTGGATCAAGCCGAGGGGCAGACGCGGACGTCTGCCGCCCACCAAGCTCTACTCCTTGCTTTCCTTCTCCTTTTCGCCGCTCGATACCACCTCGGTTTCAGCGGCTTCTTCGGTTATCGCCGCCTTGGTTTTCTTACGTTTTTTCCGGCGTTCACTGATAAAGGCTCTGATTTCAATATCGGATGCATCTTTCCCCTGCTTAATTAGCTCCCATTTCTCGCTCAGGCCGATCTGTGCAAATAGCGATCTGACCGTGTCAGTCGGTTCAGCGCCCTGCTTGAGCCAGTGAAATATCTTCTCCTCATTCACCTTGACCGTAGCCGGTTTTTCCAGCGGATTGTAATGTCCCAGATGATCGATAAACCGCCCCTCCCGCGCCCGGCGGGAGTCTATCGCCACCAGACGATAAATCGGACGTTTCTTGGCGCCCATTCGCCGCAATCTAATCTTTACCGCCAATTCATTCCTCCTCTGTGGCTATGCAAAACATTCTATATTCCCGGAAATGCGCCCGGCATCAGGCCCTTCAACTTGCCCGCCTGCATCTGCTTGATCATCCGCTGCATCTGGTGGAACTGCTTGAGCAACCGGTTGACATCCTGGATGGTATTGCCTGAGCCGCGGGCGATGCGCGACCGCCGCGAACCGCTGATAATCTGCGGACGTTG
>JAGLUH010000136.1 GCA_023134875.1 Candidatus Zixiibacteriota bacterium | reverse complement strand
CGCTCCTCCGGCGTCATTGACAGGATCATCGCCTCCACCTTGCCCAGACCCGTTTCATCAACTTCAACCCCTTTCATCGCCTTGGAAACCCCGGGAATCATCTGCAGGATCGAGTCAAGCGACCCCATTTTCTTGATCTGTTGAAGCTGCTTGTAGAAATCCTCCAGCGTGAACGCTTCCTTATGTAGTTTCTTTTCCAGTTTCTTCGCTTCGGCCAGATCAATACTCTCTTGCGCTTTCTCTACCAGCGAGACAACATCACCCATTCCCAGGATACGGGAAGCGATCCGGTCGGGATGGAACATCTCCAGATCGGTAAGTTTCTCGCCGATACTGATCAGCTTCAGCGGCTTGCCGGTAACGCTCCTGATCGAAAGCGCCGCGCCGCCACGAGCGTCGCCGTCCAGCTTACTCAAGGCGACGCCGGTCAAATCAAGCAGCTCATCGAAGCGGCTGGCCACATTGACGGCATCCTGACCGGTCATCGCATCGGCGACCAGGATGATCTCATCCGGTTTGACCTGCCGCTTGATCTCCTGGAGTTCCGCCATCAGTTTTTCGTCGATATGCAGTCGACCGGCGGTGTCGAAGATTACTGGATTCAATTCCTGCTCTTCGGCGTACGCCACAGCCTTACGGCAGATCTCCGGAGGCTGTTTGTCAATGTGAAAAACCGGAATATCAATTGACTTGCCCAGCACCTGCAACTGTTTGACGGCGGCGGGGCGATATATATCAGCAGCCACCAGCAAGGGTTTGACATTTTTCTTGTGGTAATGGAGCGCTAACTTGGCACATAAAGTCGTCTTGCCGGAACCCTGTAGACCGCAGATCAGCAACTTACCCGGGGAGGAAGGAAGTTGCAGCGGTTCATTGCGACCGCCCAGGATACTGACCAGTTCGCCATGGACGATTTTAACGATGAGCTGACCCGGCGAGATTGATCTGAGTACTTGCTGACCGAGCGCCTTCTCCTGCACCTCGGCAATGAACTGTTTGACAACCTTGAAGTTGACATCCGCTTCCAGAAGCGCGCGCTTGATCTCCTTAAGCGAATCGCGGACATTCTTTTCCGTCAGCTTTCCCCGACCGCTCAGGTTCTTGAAAACCCGATCAAGCTTTTCAGACAGTGTATCAAACATACGTCACCCTCATGGCAAACGAAACCTAATATTATAGTGTAATATTTCCTGTCTGGCAATAACTATTTGCCGGAGAGTCCTCCAACCAACCTGCCAGGCCAAAAAATCCCAACTTCCTAAAATCAGATCAGATATTAGCAGATTCGCGGGGGGAACGTCCCGATTGCCAGAGGGATTTAAGCTGGTGTCGCCGCTGCCGATTGCGTCTCTTTTTGCTTTTTGCGGCGTTCCTCGGCAATCGCTCCTTCTTTATCAGCCTGGAAGGGCGACCAGATTATTGTACCGGAGACGTTCTCGAACACGCAACCGCCGGCAATGTCGTCGAGAATTTCTTTGTAGACGGGACCAAAATGGATAACAGTCCCTGAGTGGACGTTCTTTTCAATAACAATCCGGGCGCCGAATAACTCCTTGAGCTGCAAATCAAGTTCCTTCAGTTCCTGCTGGAGCTTTTCGACCTGGGCTGGCAGTTCAATATTGAATTTCTTCAGCTTGTCCATAGCCGTCTGCTTATCGGGGGGCAGCTTTCCTGTCAGTTCCAGCTTGTATAGTGTTACCAGCGCCTTTTTAACTTTAGCCTCATCTTCTTCGAGGCGAGCTAATTCCTTTTCGATCTTTGCCCGACATTCAATCAGCTTCATATCGTAACCGACATGGAGATGCGTCAGTACGCCGGCGTCGTTACCGGCAGATACCGTCCTGACCAGGTGTTTGGCGGCGACTGTGCCACCGACAATGCTACCCATCTTGCCTTCGACGATCACTTCCTCGCTGGCATAAATGTCAGCGTTGAGAACCTGACCGCCGACGTTGATGCTGCCCTCCGCCCTGATCTTCTGGTTTTCGACATACTTCACGGTTACATCACCGCCGGCAGTAATCGAGCCGTGACCACCACCAAAGAAACCACCCCTGATCAAGACACTGCATTCCGCCTCAATGATGGCATCTTCGACATTTCCACCGATCTCCAAATCACCACCCACTTTTACCTTGAAATCGGAAGTAATGCCCTTGGCTATCTTGAGTGAGCCGGCACAGTTTATGTTACCGGTGGAGGAATCTATAGAGCCGGAGATGTTTCCGGCCGCCTGCACACCGACAGAGTTTTGCTTGAACACAATGGTGCCATCTATAACTGATGTCAAGGTTAATCCATCCACGGAAAGCTGGGTGTTCGGCCCTTTGATCAGCCTCTTATCCTTGCCCTTCAAGGCCGCGATCTCGATACCAAAAACCGTTTTCCCCGGAGTACCGGCGGTAGGGGGAATTCTCTGCACCAGCACCTCCCCCTTACTCGCGTTCTGGATATAGTTCAGGTCTTTGTAGTCGACACGACCGTGCTCATCTTCCGTCGGCGTCTTTTTGCGACTGGCATCAAACATATACTCAATTTGGGCGTCTTCTCCCGCAACCGGTGGCTCACCCTGAGCCACAATGACAGGTTCATCATAAACCGGTTCCGCCACCAGTTTTTCGATCGCGTCCTGGTCAACGCCAAAAGATATATCCGCTTCTTCCAACAGCGCCATGATTGCTGCGACGGTGAGTTCCTCTTCCAACTCCGCCTGGATCAGAGTCAGATGGGCTTCGAGTCCGTCAGTGCTGACAGTAAGATGGAGTCCCTTTTCTTGCAGGCTTAGTTTTGCGCCCTGGCGACCTCACGTCGCAACAGCGCCCTTTCGACAACAGCAGTAACTTCATAATGCTTAAACGGTTTCGCAATATACTCTTCCGCTCCAAGCATGAGAGCATCCTTTATTGTATAAGTGTCGGAATGGCCGGTCATCATAATGACCACTATCTCCGGGTAAGTCTGTTTGACCTCTTTGAGCAACTCGAAACCATTCCTGCCGGGCATTTGCACATCCGAGATTACCAGATCGAAACTTCTCGATTTAAGTAGTTCCAGGGCTGTCAGCGTGCTGTCGGCAGTTTCGATCTCGTAGCCCCTCCCCTTGAGCATCTTGGCAATCACATTGCGCATGATTTCCTCGTCATCAACTACCAGAATGACGGGCTTGTTCAACTTGTCGGCGTTACTACTCATACTGTACCTATTAATCTTCTTGTGTTGCTTGTTACCACCTTCAATTCATTGCCTGGTTGAGTGCGTCTGCTGAGTACCGAGCCTGCTCAGGCTATCATCCGGGGCCGCCAGAAAATGCACGATTCCGGCAATACTGATCTCTTCGGCTGACGGAATGCGCGAGAGGATTTGTTTGCCCATATCAAATACCGGCGCCTCTTCCCGATCCAGTACCAGAATCCGACAACCCTGGTTTTCCAGTCTCCTGCATCCAGTGAGTAATTCCTCTCCGGCCGTCTTACCGGACAGGAATATAACCGCCAGTTGCTTACCGCAGCATTGGGCGAAATTCTCTATCGTTCCGCAGAGAGCAGCTTCTGTCAGACTCTCATCTTCCATCTTCACAGCCAATCCCGAGTCAACCTGATCCAACCGGTACAGTTTCTCCGGCCTGGCAAAATAGACATGACCGGCTTGCAGGACGGCGTCATCGCCAAGCATCGCCACCTCCAGTTGAACAGTGCGGTTCAACACGGCGGCGGATGCTTCGAAAATGCCGGCGTCGGAGGATTGTATCACCACAATCGGCAGTTGGTAGTCTTTGGGCAACTGCGAGAGCAAATCATGCAGCGCCGGCGGGCCGCCGATGTCGGTGATAATCAGTACCAGTTTCATAGCAAGCATACAACCATTAGTGTCAGTATTGTTTGTCCACGCCACGTCCCTGCTTAGTGGCGACAACTGTTCTAATAATATATTCGGCGGTGGACTTGATCCGATCCAGGGCGGCGTCCAGTTCCCTGGGTATCATTCCCTGATCACCTCCCGCCACCATCTCACCCCGGGCCTGTTTCACCACCGCCGTCGCTTCATCGTACACCGTCGAGGCATTATCAAGTAGTTCTCCCATACTCGAACTGACAGCCTGAAACGCGCTGTCCTTCACCCGCAGCTTGGCGTTGGCGACAGTAAGGTTCAAACTGAGCAGCTTCAACTCCTCCGCCAGGTTCTCAACTTCGCCGGTCAACCGCTTCATTTCTTCTTCCTTGGTTGTCATCAGATACTCAGCAACTCCCTGATTTTCGCTTTCAGCTCGGCAAGATCGGCCGATTTGACCAGGTAATCATTGGCCAGCCAGCTCTGGAAATCATGTTTATAGGTACTATAAGCCGAGTGAAGCAGAACCGGTAAATCGGGATTGTTCTTCCTGATCTCTCCCAGCACCTGGAGCCCGTCAAACTCACCCATCCTGATATCAAGCACCACCAAATCGATCTCATTCGATGCCAGCGCCGCCAGCGCCGTGTTGCCATCGGCTGCGGCGATAACCTGGTAACCCTCTTCGCCTAACTCATGCTCATATAACTTGAGCAGGTTGGCCTCATCATCGACGCACATAATCGTTTTGGACATACTACTCCTCAAACCGCCGGATATTCCACGTATACGCAGACATTTCCTGCTGCTGATGCCTCCAGACCAAGATCACCGCCGTTATGACGAATAGTTTCCAGAGTCAGGGTCAGTCGGGGTGAACGTTCCGCCGATTGATGCCTGAATACCTTGGTCAGGTGCTTCTCAATCTCTGTTTCACTGACGAATCCTATCTTAACCTGCCTCCTGTCTGAAGATGAAGCAACCTCGATGTCCAGCGTGGTGCCCTCCGGCAATTCCGTAAGAAGAAGTTCAAGTACGTCATACAGACACTGTACCGTCTGATCAGGGTTGACCTGTACCGGCAGCGATGTATCGGCTCGCTTCAGATGAAGCAGCCGGCCGGTGCGATCACCCCTCTGCCGCACCATTTGCACCGCCGCGCCGATCAACTCATTCAGGTCGACAGTACTCTTCTTGTCAGCCAGGGATTTCGAGAAGTCAAGCGTATCGGCAAGCGATTTCTCCACTTTTGCAGCCTCAGCTACGATAATCCCGGCATATTCACTTAGTTTATCGGCAGGATCGAGGTTTCTTTTAAGCAAGCTGGCAAATCCGCCAATAATAGTTAGGGGATTACGCAATGCGTGCGCAACCTGATGAGTGACTTCAGCCAATAGTGTACTTCTCTCGATAGCCGCAAATTTCCTTTCGTCCTGCATTGCACCTCCGTCCGCATCTCTCGGACTGAAAGCCGACTGGAGAGCAGTAGTCAGGTCGGTAACCATTCCCAAAACGGAGGGCGTCACATCGTCATCGCCAAGGGACATCAGCTTGAGCCGGAGAAGCAATGTGCGTCCCGATGGCGTTACGCAGAGAAAAGGGTCGTCATGGTCGTCTGAAAGGCCTGACAAAACACGGGAGAAACGAGATTGGAGATTAACATCAAGTATTTGTTCCAGGTCACTCAGCGAACTTACCTTCTCTTCAGCAGAGAGTTGAAGCAAGTCATTAAGATGGCTATTGATGAAAATAAGTTCTTGATTTGCATCTACGACAAAGAGGGGAACAGGCAGTTTATTGAGAGGAGCCGATAACCGGGCGATTCGCGATTCACCCTGCGAATGTTTAACTGATGTTTTCATAAGCAAGAGACAAACGGGACATCTGTCGGCCACAAATGATTGGGTATCCCTCTTGTAGGTCGAAAGTCCTGTACTTTCGACATTCATGCGAAACATGAAGAAGGTTTCGTCGAATAGACCACAAGGATTTCGACCCTCGGCTGCCCGCTGCTCGGATCAAGGTGAGGGACAAATGGGACATCCGCCGCCTACAGAACCGCACAAAGGTTAATTTTTCTGCTTTGCTCACCGTTGTTTGGCTATCCTCTCCAGTTCGGCGAAAATCTCTCGGGCAGCGTCATCTTCCAGATCGTCAAACAGCCGTTTGCGGTCGGGATAGCTGAGATAGAGATCGGGATCGGCGCCGCTGTTATCGAGCAACTGCATACTGGAGGAGCCGAACCGGTGTTTCTTGAACCTATCAGAATGAACGACGCGGCCGCAGTAGCAATCGACAACGTGGTAGTCAAGCTCCAGGATAGCCGCCACTCGATTCTGGTTAATCAGAAAAGGTATGCGGAAATGCCGCTCCAGCGTCAGTTCTTCCCGAATCAGATCACACGACACAATATAGCGACAGTTGATGCGCAAACCGTGATCGATAAGCTGCACCTTGCGGAAGCGACCCTCCCTCGTCGCTGCCAGCACTTCCGCTTCGATTGCCGGTACCAGTTCGAACTTGTTCTTGCCGCCGAAAAGTCTCTCCAGCTTGGTCGTCAGGTCCCGTTCCGGCCAACCCGTTTCCGGGCCATTAACCAGAACCATCAGAACCCTTTCCGTTTG
>JAGLUH010000135.1 GCA_023134875.1 Candidatus Zixiibacteriota bacterium | reverse complement strand
CTTCATTTCTTCCCGCTTTTCTTTTCTATGCGTTGCTGTACTTTCTTGGTGAAGATATACTTCAACAACGTACGCTTGATCCGCTCATCGAAGCTGGAGATAAGGCCGCCGAGATTGGCGGCACCGAAGACCTCGTTTAACTCCGACTCGCTGCAAAACTCCACACCCATCAGGCAACCTTCTTCGCCGTCATCATCGACACGTTTAACCTTGCCGACGATGCCAGTCAACAGCTCACAGTCTTTCAACTCGAAGCTCATAACCACATAGCTGTTCTCCGGCACTTGTTGGTCGCAACTCAACAGCACCCCACCACCGGAAAGATTGAGGATAGTCCCGGTTTGCTCATTGCCGCTAAGGTGTTCGAGCGGTCGATCCATGTCGATCGGCGCCAGGGTGACAGGCGCCGAGATTTCCAACCGTACGTAACGCCGTTTCTTCGACTTGTACAACTTGAGCGGTTGCTTGACGATAAAGCCGTCAACCTGATCTTCTGACTTTGTCCTGGTCATTTCCATTCTCCTGTCTGATTTACAGCAATCTCTTCTTTCTCAGGGAGAGTTGCTGCGCAAAAACGAAATTATGCAGTGCTGTTTTTTTCTGTTGGTTGAAGTCCCGAAAAGTCTCGGGAAGGCGCCTTCGCCCCTCATCATCGAGAATAGTGGAAACCTCTCTATCGGTGAAAAACTCGATGCCGTATTCGTAGTGTTTTTCCTGGTGTGAGGGTTGCAGCAGACGTACGATCCCTACTGTGTTGAGAGAGGATTCGAAGCGGGGAATATCGATACTGATAAGCAGCTTGCCACCGACTCGATTCTCCATTGGTGTGCGTACCAGCAAGCCATTTGCCGAGATATTAAGACATTGCCCCGAGAATCGCGGCAAACCATCGACGTCGGCTTCACCGGAGAGGGGTTCATCGGCAGGCGACAGCGTAGCTGGGAAATCAGCTTCAATTCTGAAGTAGCGTCGGCGCTGGTTTCTTTCAACTTGGCTGGGTGCGTCAATGCGGAATGCTTTAACAGGATCACCGACTGCTTCGATTACTTTACTCCTAAACCAATAGGCCGCATCGGCCCTGAAGAAGGTTGCGGTAAAAGGAGCGTCCGGCTTGAAAAGAGATTCCCCTGATATCAGCGTGGGACGCTCGATTGTCAAATGCTGACTGCTGATATCAATAATGCGACTCAGATAACGGCTCTGCCCCTCGTCACTTTTAAACAGCAGCTCCAGCTTGTCCCAGGCCTTGGCTTGCTCTGCAGCTACCCGGTTCTGTGAACGGGTTTCTACCATCATCAACCTTCCGGTATGGCGGCGAGGTTCGCCTTTCCCTGTTCGAGAGCCAACTCCAGTATCTTCTTGGCCAGCGCCGTGCGGGTTTGATCGCCGCGATGGTCGAAGATGAATTGCTGCCCCAGCCTGATCGCGTTGTTGAAGTACTGCCTGGCCTCCTCGTAGCGGGCGATGCGGCGCGAGAGCTCGGCAATCAGGTAGGTGGCCTGAATCTGCTGATTTCCCGGCTGGACTTCGTACCCATCCTCCAGAGCGGCAGAATAGTATTCGATAGCATAGACCAGTGCTTCTTCCTCGGTAAGTGGCACATACTCCCATTTCCGCTTCAATTCAACCAGGAAGCTTTCAAAGGAGTCGCAGCCACCGAACATTACCCCTCCCGCTGAACCGGTTCGGCTGTCGCCGTTGAGCAACTGACGATTGCCTTGCACCTGCTCGGCGATACTTGAGAGAAGACCGCTCTCCTCCGACTGCAATTTCTCAATCGTAACCAATGACTCCTTGAGACCGTTATACAGAGTGACAAACTCGTCGGTACGCTGCTGTTCGCCCAACTGGGCAAAGCGTTCCTCAACCAGGTTGATGATGCTTTCCAGGCTGGTATCGAAGTTTTCATTAGCGTGTTTGAGTCGAGCGATAGTTTTCTCGATATCTCGGGCGAAAAAGGAGGTTTGCGTGATTACCGGCGATGGTTTGCCGAGATGCTCCCGATAGAGCCAGCCGATTCTCAGGAAGAAGCGCCCGACATCAAGCTTCTTGGGGCGCTCAAACAGCAGCTCATCATAGATACCCAGCAGGAATTTGACAACGGCAGTAGCAAAGGGGGCTGACTGCTGATCTCGGGCCTCGCCCAGAGCCTTAACTACCGAATCTTCCTCCTGTAGCGTCTGAAGGTGTCGTACCTGAATTGCCTTCTGATGATAGGTGAGAAAATGATTGTCGTTTTTCCAGTCTTTGAACGATTGCTTGAATTCTCGGGTGTAGAAGCAACTCTCGCAGGTGGCCATGAAAAAGAGAAGCGGGTTATAGGCTTCATATTGGGGGTTGCGCCACTCGCGGCCGGTGGGGCAGAAGTCAGTATCATGACCATGATCAGTGTAGGTGCCAACCTTGATGACCTCGAATTCATTAATAGTCTTGCAAATGGGACACTCGACCCTGATCAGAAAGAAAGGAGACTGGTCGGCCGCCTTGTCCCGTTTCGAGCCAGTGTTTGCCATCTTGTTATTTCACCTTTCCCAGCAACTCAAGCTCCAGAAGGGAGATGCCGAGATGTCGCTCGATATCCTTCCGTTCGCTGCCGTTTCGGTACATTCTCACCGCTTCCAAGTACTTCTCCGCCCGCGACACATGGAGATCACTGTTGGTGCGCAAGTCGGGGGCTGATTCTGACTGTGGTTCTGGTTCTTTGATTGCGGGCTGCGCCAGTACGCCGACGAATTCGTCTCTGAGCTTACATTCGCGCAGGTAGAGAAAGATGACGATACAGCCGGCAATCAAGAGAGCAAACAGCAAATCCAATGCTAACCGGGCGATACTCCATGTATCCATGTTGGCTCCTTTACTTCACGCAGTCAGGTCCAAACCGCGCTTCTGCTTTTTCTTGCCTTTTTTTCTTTCTTGTTGTCCTTACCTGACGATTCTTCTTTTTCTTGCTTGTCGCAGTGGATAACCACCTCGTCAGTTCGCTCCGGTTGTCTGGCCTCGCGTTGCTTTTGAACCTGCTCCGACTGCACGACTTGCGCGGCTTGACGCTGATCAATATCAGGAGCGGCCTTTTGAATCTGATTAACCCGCTCCGCTCCCGGCGTCTTGGCCAGATTGTCCTGCACATCGATCGGTCTTACCATGACGACTTACCTCTACATCGCGAATTTTTCTTTCACCAGGTTGCGCAGTTTACCCACCGCCTTGGTGTGAATCTGCGACACCCGTGACTCCGAGATCTTCATGACCTCACCGATTTCTTTCAAAGTCAATTCTTCGTAGTAGTAGAGAGCAATAACCAGCCGTTCCTGCTCGGTCAGGTTGGAAATAGCGACTCCCAGGTAGGAACGCAGTTCCATCTCCTCGATTTCCCCCAGTATAGAGTGCTTTGCTCTGTTCTCAATGGTCTCGATCCGAGGTATCTGGCGGTTGTCCTCTTCCCGGT
>JAGLUH010000134.1 GCA_023134875.1 Candidatus Zixiibacteriota bacterium | reverse complement strand
GTTTTTCGAGACGGGCAACCCCCCGATTGTAATATTCTTTGGCCTCCTTACAACCACACACACCTACAACAATTATTGTTCCAATTAAAGTAACTATTGTTATTGGGTGTTTAGTTTTCATTACTATCTCCTTTTCTATAAGGAAGAAGTCATCCATAGCCGCTTTAATTTTCCTGCCACCGGTGTCTCACAGATAATAGCAGCACTATTCTTTCATAAAAAATGTTTAAGGACCCAGTCACGGGTGCAACCGGGTCCTTAGTTTGTATCTAACTGTTTACCATCATCGGCCGATGCGTTTCTTATAGTCCTCGAGCTTCTCTCTGGCTTGTTCACGGGTCATCTTACCTGCTTCGACCGCCGCTTTGATACGCCGTTCAAAGCCTTCATACTCTCTTTGTTTGTCGTCACCACGCTGACGGCGGCCGGCAGCCATTCTTTCCTTGATCCCTTTCACGGCACCCTCGTACCTCTTGGCTGCGTCTTCTTTACTGATCCTGCCGGCCTCGACAAGTTCACCAAGTTCCTTCTTTACCTTCATCAGATAGGCCTCCGCTCTGTCCGGGTCCTGGTCCTTTTTGGCGCCGCCTGCTTTCTTGAGCGCATCCATCATGACGCTGGCTTGTTTCAGGGTCAGTTCTCCCTCGGCCACGCCTTCCCCAAGCCGTCTTTCAACGGCTTCGTAGTCCTGGGCGGATGCGATGCCAAGAGGAAGCACGACCACCGCGCACAGCAGGACACATATCTGCAGCCAACGTGAGTTCGATCTTTTTGGGGTTTCTGATACAATCATTTTGAATCTCCTTTCGAGAAATCCGCCACTGTTGATTTCACTTGCCATGGCCGGGGGGCGGAGCACCGGACGAGCAAGAAACTCTACTGCTGATAACAGAGATTTTGCATAGTATTTAGGTTTAGGACTCAGGCAGGATATCACCAGTTCGTCACAACAGATCTCCTCCATGGCTCGCAAGTTATGCTGTGCCCACCACACCACAGGATTCCACCAGAACAAGACACAAGCCAACCACTCAAGCCATCGGACCAGATAATCTCGTCGCCGTACATGCGCCAGTTCGTGTGCCAGAACCCAATGCCACTCGTGAGCATCCATTTGGTCAAGCAACGCAGTTGGAATGACGATTCGCACTTTTCCACCGGTCCACCATACCATTGGCGAAAGATTCGCTGATGTCGTAAGAATCGTCGGGATTTTGTTCAGTCCCAATCGCCGGGCAATCTTTACTGCGGCAGTCTGCAATTCCTGCGGTGCAACTTCAGATTTCTTCGCCAACAGGCGGCTAAAGCGACAAACCCTGACCATCGACACGACAAAGACAACCACGCTTCCCAGCAGCCAGATTGGCGGCAACCAGACTCTTGCGTGATTCCACGCAGCAGATGGCTGTGCATCAACATCGAACTGGCGGCTATTGGTGAGCTGCGGCCCCGGTCGTGAATGGTCGTTGATCGCAACGGCAGTTTCGCCCTGTGCCGGAATCGTGACAATGGGAATCGTTACGATTGGCGGCGTCACTAACTTGATGAAGACAAGCAGCCAAAGCATGTGGGCAAGTTGAGGACGTCTGGCTTTTGCCCCTACGACCATCGCCACGATGCCTAAGGCAAGTGATAAACACGCATTGCTTAGCCCCATCTGAAATAAGAAATCACTCATGCTTTGTCTCCCCCATCAACCTGCCCGTCAAGAATGGCCCGGATCCGTTTAATCTCTTTGCGGGAGATCTTTTTCTCCTCGATGAGATGCGTAATCAGCGGTGCGAACGAGCCTGCTGTCAGTTTGTCCGCGAGCGATTCCAATT
>JAGLUH010000133.1 GCA_023134875.1 Candidatus Zixiibacteriota bacterium | reverse complement strand
GTTGCCCTGGCTTCGAGCTCCCCTTGTGATCTTCCGCCCCCGCGATAGGCCAAGCCTTCGCCTCGGCATAGAGGCTGTCCCTCGCTCCCGGGTGATTCCCGCAGCACTCCGAATCCTCCGCCCTCGCGGTAGGCCATGATGAAGACCCGCGCCCTACGATGGGACGCGCCCACGTCAGAAGCTCGCAACCGGAGCGGTGGAGCGACAACGTAGCCAGCGGCGTCAAGACGGGAAACAATAAGGGCTGCGTGCCCCCCGCTGAGGAGACCCGGGACGTTCTCGAAAAACACAACTTGGGGTTGGATTGCCTCGACGAGCTCCAAAGTCTCATCCCAGAGATATCTTTCGTCTGCAGCTCCTTTTTGTTTACCCGCGCAGGACACAGGCTGGCACGGGGGTCCTCCAATGACGAGATCCACCAGTCCAGAAAGTCGTTCTCCTGGGATGTCGGCAAGATCGCCGAAAATAGGGCACGGATCCATGGCCGCTTCTTCCATCCGTGCCATGAGGCAGGCCTGCGGGTATCCTGACCGTTCACATACGCCCAGAGTTCGGGTTCGGTGTCCGAGATACTCGAGGGCTGCTTCGACTCCGATGTCGAGTCCACCGATGCCTGTGAAAAGCGAGAGGATATTGATGGGGGGATTATCCACATGTCACCCATTCCTTCCTCGAAAGTCTTCAAAAGGTACAGACCAGATACGTGGCGCATACCAATACCGCATGAAGCGCATAAGTTCCCGATGAGTCCATGGTGGTGCAGCGTAGTGCGGGGTGAGGCTGTCCAGAGGGACGAAACGCATAGGGTTAGGGATGGCCTTCAAGTCGTCCCGGATGGTTCGGAGGCGGTAAAGGGCATCCGCTGGGGTATCATGGTAACCGATGAGAACGTAAAACCGAATATGGCGCTTGGAGATTCCCGCGTTACGTAGACGATTCCAAGCTCTTCGGATGACTGGTTCTTCTTCTACTCGGTCCCAAGCCAAACGGATGAGAATGTTGCACTCTGCCAGCCGGCAAGCGTGGTATTGAGTTAGTAGGCGGGCGTCCATGCCTTGGTTGAAATCTGTCCACGGGTGTTTCTTGGCCCGGTCTATCACCTGGTCAAAGTGGGCTCGAGAAGAAGCTAAGATGTTGTTGTCCGTGTAGAGAGGAAGGTCTGGCCAGTCTTGGAGTTCCTGAAAGCCTCCTGGTTCGATTCGGCTCACTCCGCAGAAGCTACAAGCGCGTGGACACC
The DNA here is from genome assembly GCA_023134875.1 of Candidatus Zixiibacteriota bacterium. Classification (GTDB taxonomy): domain Bacteria; phylum Zixibacteria; class MSB-5A5; order CAIYYT01; family CAIYYT01; genus JAGLUH01. The sequence continues at coordinate 6,831 of JAGLUH010000133.1, read as the reverse complement.
CGGTGGTAGACTTGGTAGCTTGTGGGTTTACCCGTTGAAGGATGCCGGGCGAGTTCACGCGAATTTCTGCCAGCCCCTCAAGGTACCCAGGGAGAAGCTGAACTGCCGGGCCACCTACTACCCATCGGGATACACCTAGGCGGCCTTGACGTATCATGTCGGCCACATCAGGGAGATTCCACGTAAAGGGAACGGAGACGTAGGCCGTTCTGTCTTCTTCCCAAATGTAAGGACCCTTGGGCCATTTGCTGACAGGAACCATCCCTTTACCAGTCCCATGTTTCTGTCTCAGTAAAGCATTCCGCGCAGATATTCTTCTCGTGAAAAGGGGAGTAATGAGCCAGGTGCTTCATCATCTTGCACTTGGGGCATTTAGCTCTGTTGTCGATAATTGTTGCAGGTGCAAGAGGTTTGATGGCCTTGTCGATCAGCATCTTTTCCAATCGAGTCCACCGCTTCTGTTGCCTGTTCCTACCGATGATCTTCTTCACCTCTTCGAGTTGCCCGACGAGCACGCACACTTTCTGTGCGCGGCTCACGGATGTATAAGCCCAGTTTCGTTGTGTTACGAACTGGCTCAGGCACTTATGAATAGGGATAACGACGATAGGGGCTTCACTGCCCTGGAACTTGTGGACGGTAATCGCGTAGGCCAGCTCGAGCTCGTTGTCAAGCATTGGTACCTTCACAAATCTGTCCGGCGTGGAGAACTGAACTTCAATTTCCTTCGCACTCCGGTCGATGTCTAGGATGATGCCGATATCGCCGTTGATGATATCCCGGCTATAGTCGTTCTTCGTCTGGATGACCTTGTCGCCGCGGCGGAACCGAAGCTTCCCAACCGGCGGGTTTTTGTTGAGCGCTGCCTGGAGTACCTCGTTCAACTGCGGACATCCGAGCGGGTTCGTCGCCTTCTTCATCGCGGAAAGAACTTGGATGTCGGCTAGCGGGTCAACGCCATACCGCGCGGGTAATCGTTGCGTGACCAGGTTCTTGATCGTTGCTTTGATCTCAGCTTCACCCTCACGACGTACGAAGAAGAAGTCACCATCGTGGTTGCTGTTCTCGACGAGGATGTTCTTGCCGGCCTTTATCCTGTGGCAATTTCTAGTAATCAACCCGGGGTCCTGCCGCTTGATCGTGGTGAGTTCTACGCACGGGATTTCACAGGAGTGGATGCAGTCCTTGAGGATGTTGCCCGGGCCAATTGCGGGTAACTGGTACACGTCTCCGATGAGAATCAGGCGGGTGCCAGGGGTGAGTGCGCGCATGAGACTGTGCATCAAGTTGATGTTAACCATGCTCGCCTCGTCGATGATTACCACATCATCGGACAAAGTGTTCTTTTCGTTGTGGGTAAACCGAAAACCATCCTTGACCTTTTCGGGTTTGAGAAGCCGGTGAATCGTGCTGGCTTCGGACTTGCACAGTTCGTACATCCGTTTGGCGGCCTTACCTGTAGGAGCGGCAAGGGCTACGAGGGCGCCGGCCGGGAATGAGTTAATGATACATTGAATTGAGGCAGTTTTCCCGACTCCGGGCGCTCCTGTCAGGATGAACACGTTCGACTCCACCATCTTGTCGACTGCCGCCCGCTGGTCTTCGGCAAGCGGTACGGTTTCACCCTCGGCATTAGTGGTGGTATAGTCTTCAACGTAAGGAGTGTACCGGGGCTTAGCCTTGAGCAGCGCTTTTAGCCGCCGCGCAACGTCAAGCTCCTTGTCGAACAAGGTGTTGATCGAGATCAAGTCGTCCTTGTCGATCTCTTTGCCAGCTTTGATGCCGAACTCGATTCCCTCTTGGAGCTTGTCGCGAGGGACCTGCGAGCTGAGCAGGTTTGACACCTTCCCCACCAGTACTCCCCGAGGCATCGCCGTGTGGCCGAAGCCATGGGCCTCGGACTCAAGGACAAAGCGAATCGCTGCGCGAATTCGGGGCATTCCATCGACCGCGTATCCGGCTTTCATGGCGACGGCGTCAGCCGTTTTGAACCCGAAGCCGCGAACTTCTTCAATAAGACTGTAGGGATTTGCGCGGATAAGCTCCGGGGCCTTGCTGCCGTACTCGTCCATGATGGTATTGAGCGTGCGCTTGGAGATCCGGACGCCTTGGAAGAGCTCGTTCATTGCGATCTGTAGGACCTCCCGCTTCTCGTTTGCGACGAGCATTTCCGAAACGCGTTCGGCGCGATCGAGAGTCAGCCCCCGTATCTCACGGGCAATGCGGTCGGGGTCCTCCTTGCAGATTTGTAGCGTGTCCTTGCCGTACGTGTTGACGAGCCGTTTGGAAATCTCAAGACCGATCCAATCGCAGTTCTCTGCCAGGTAAAGGCGAATACCGCCCATCCCTGTTGGGTAACTGGTCTCGAATGAGTCGAACTTCAACGTGTCGCCCCACTTGGGGTCGGTTATGATATAGCCGGTGAACTTGTACGACATGCCGACCTGGGGCGAGAGCATGTTACCCTTGACGCCGATACCGGTGTCGAGCTTGCCGATGAAGTAGTTGTCACGGTTAAAGGTAATCCGGGAGAGGGTCCCTTCGACGGTGGTTGGTTTCATTTTGCTGTTCTCCTGAAGTTGTCCCCGGCTAGGCCGGCGGGGGGGTATACCGACCCAGCCGGGGACGTGCCTATTCAGAACGGGAGTTCGCCATCGTCCCAGTCTTGGATTGCTGGCGAGTCCGCTTCTTTTTCTTTCGGATCTTCTGGTGCATCTTCACCGATGTCCGCCTCCTCCGTTTCTTCCTGCAGGTTTCCTGGGTCTACGAGCACGTGCCCCGCGACCCGACCATCCTCTATCACGATTGCCCCCGGGCAAGTCCCCACGCGCGCCATGATGAGTTGGCCACCGTGCTCCTCGGCGAGTTGCTGGAGGAGAGCCAGCCGGTTCTCGTGAATCGCTTCGCCGTGGTGGATGAGCAGGGTCTTGATTCCGTCGTCGGGCTGGAGAGCAAAACCGATTCCCACCGAGGCCCTGATCTGTTGTTCACCGCTAGCCTGGTCGAAGGGCTTCCCGTTGATGCTCACGTCGTCCTCGTCGTAGTCAAGCCCTGGTACGGGTAGCTCAACCGATGCGAGGATTTCGCGTTTCTCTTCGTCGTAGGCTTCGATGGTGTCGGTGTGGGAGCTGCTGGTGGTCTTGAAAGAGCCGATGCCTTGGAGGACCTGTGTGCGCTGCTGTTTCTCGCGGATCTGTCGGTTCAGGTCTTCGGTGCCGGCAAGCTTGGTTTCGAACTCGCTGATGTCGGGAACATCCTCTTGGTTATTGGCGGCGTGCTCGGTTATGAGCCTTTCGGCCTTGCATTCCTTCATGTACGCGCGAGCTCTACCAAGGGCTTCTTCTGCCTCGAGACATTTTTGGACGGTGGCTTCCTGCTGCGCGTCGATAGCCCGGTTCCTTTCACCCACCTCCTGCGCCGCTTTCATCTCGGCAATGATCTCGGCGCTCGACACCTCCTCGCCGGGCAAGTCATCCATCGGCACGGGCAATGTAGTGAGCTGTGCTTCGAGCCGTTTGAGTTCCCGGTTCACGTCCGTTCGCTTGTCGTAGGCTACCTTCCTCTTCCTGTCGATCGCCTCGAGCTCAGTTCGACGCCCGGTCATGTCGAGGAGCATTTTGACCCGGTCCTTTGGCCTGGCTCGAATGAACGCCTCTGGATCGAGCCCGAGCTTGCTGATCTGCTTGTCGACCCACCGCTGTCCGTGTTTCTCGTTGTCGGGCGCGCTGATCTTCAGGCGCGTAGTCCCCTTGGCTGTGAACGTACGCTCGTAAACCGAGCCATCACTGAGGGTTCCCCTTACGAACCCTTTCCTGCACCCCTCACGAAGGGGCTGGTCACAGATGGCTGTCTTTCCCAAGAATATGGAAGTCAGTCCATCAAGAATGGATGTTTTGCCCTGGTCGTTCTCGCCGGCAAAGATTGCCAGCGACTTGCCCGTGAGATCGATGTCGATGGCCTTGATCATTTTGAAGTTGCTGATCTCGACCCCGACAATTGTCTTGCCTACCATTGGATTCGCCTCCCTAAAAGGGTATGTCGTCGTCTTCGACTGGTCCGTTGGTGATGACACCCTCGTCCTCGTCGCTTCCAACCAGCGTGTACCCTGCGAAAGGGACCTCGTTGCGCTGACGTTCGACGCCCTGGGCGTCCTCATACGACCCGGTGATGACAGTAACGATGATCTGCTTGCCGATGAGGTGTTCCGGCTTCAGGTCGAGATTCCCGGACGTGTCTAGGCCGAAGCGTGAGCAGATGAGCTTGACGCGCTTCTCCGCAGCCTTACTGAAGACTATGTTGTCGAAGATGACCCGGTTGAGGTACTCTCCGTCCTCGGCGACCTTGAGCTTCATCTGCCACATCTCGTCGCCGTGCGTGGTGTTCTTCTCCTCGATGTCGGCTACCATGCACAGGTAGTCCCCGTCGGGGATGGGTTCGTAAACGTCGACATCGGGAATTTCGGCGAAGTTGATCTTGGGCATTTCGTGCTCCAATCAGTTAGTGGGTTAGCGGTCTGTCCACGTGTTCACGGTCTGTTCACGGTCTGGTTGTGGCACTACTACACGGTCTTGGCCGCGACGGCTGCCTCGAGCTTGCCGATGATAATGTCGGCGTTGGCCATGCTGAGTGTGGCGAGTGAAACAGCGTCGTAGGCCTTTAAGCGTTTCGTGAGCTGCGCGTCCGGGATGCCTAGGGCATCGCAGAAGCCCTTGATGTCCTTCTGCTGCTGAGCGGTGGCGAGACCCGGGGGGGGGTCTGCGGGCGGGTTGGGAATGGGCGTGTCCTTTGGCGTAGTTGTCGTGGGCGGTTTGGTCGGCTTAGTTCCTTTCTTACTTGCGGTCGGCTTGGTTGCTGCGGGCTTCGTGGCCTTCGGGGCTTTTGGTCGCTCGAGGTACTCGATCCCGAACGCTTTGGCGATCAATTCATACGTGCATTCGAACTCGCCCTTGGGAAGCTTGCCCGCGCGGTCTTTGGTGACGAATCCCATGGTCTTGTCGTTGTCGCCCTTGTACAGGCGGATGACCTCGTCGAACGCGTACGGAGAATTCTTTTCGCCGTCGAAGGTGACACCAACCTTCCTCATCATTTCGCCGTCGCCGTACTGGTCCTTCTCACGGGCAATCACCACAATGTGCATGTCGAGGGCCGTCAACTTGCCGATGAACTCCTTGAACTCTGCCTTGATCGGCTTCCAGTCCAGGGGGGACATCTCGAAGAAGTCGAACTTGAAGCCCTTGGAGCCACGCTTGCGGACCATGAAGATGTCCGACCACTTCTTTTGAAGCATGTCCCAGAAAATCGAGATCGGGTCGATGATCAGGGTCAGATACGGGTGCTTGTTGTTGGCGAGCCAGTCGACCGCGCCTTCGACCTCGTCGGCACTCCCTGCGGGAAACTCGGCGAAGTCGAATTCTTTCCTGAACCAGTCCGTACCAGGCTCGAGAGCGATCACGGCGGGCTTCGGGAAGGCCAGAGCCGTCCGGGTTTTTCGTACGCCGGTGACTCCCCATAGAAACAGCTTGAGCCGGGCAGGTGTGTCACTCCTTGCCATGAAGGGGCACTTGCTGAAGACGACCTTCTTCGGCTTCGGTTCAGTCTTCTTCGGAAGCGTTACGTTCGTTTTTGGCTTAGCGGCAACCATCGGTCAGTACCTTCTTTCTACTTTACAGAGATTCCAGTAGCCACAGTATTGCGGCGAACACAGGGGACTGTCGTTCTGCGGGTAGTCAACTCCTTTCAGGATTGCCGCAGCGACACATTCTATTTGTCCGAGTAGCCATTTGGCGTCGTTGTCGGTGCGGTGCGTGTAGAGGCGTAGAACTCGAGGTGTCTTCGCCTTCGTCACTGCGTCGATTCGTAGACCGGCCTCGATCTCTCCGAATGTCAGTCGGAAGGCGAGGCTGTAGACAGACATCTGAAGATCACGGTCAAGCCATTCCTGCTTTGGTGGGCGTCCGTATGTCTTGTTGTCAACGATCACGTAGCCTATATCAATCAGATCCCACCTGCCCGTGAGGTCGAAGGGGAAACCCTCGCCCAGGGAGCATCGGAAGTTCTTCTCGACGAACAGCGGTTGAACCGTATGCGCAATGAACTTGTGATGAGTCTCGAGCATTCGGCAACCGAGTTCGGTGAGACCTTCCACGGTTTCGGTTGGGTCGAGTTGCACGTTGTCGGCATTAATTGCCCGCCCGAATGTCTTGCGGAAGTAGTCGGTAATCTTTTCTACGGGTAGGTCTTTTTCTGTCCGTATTTTCTGTGCGTAATTGAGCTCAAGGCCTTTATGGAAATGGTTGCCAAGGACGAGTGCGCCTGTACTCATGGTCTTGATTTTGTCGACGTACTGGTATCGGTGCTTTCGCGTGCACTGAAGGAAGCAGGACATTCGAGACGTACTCAAAGTAGGCTTGGGTGGCGGTTTCTTCGGCATAGCGGCTCCGAAAGAAAGTTGAGCGGGGCGCCGGGAACAGCGTCCGACGCCCCGCTCGGTTTCAGCACAACGTCCATGCCGTAGGGGGAGGGTTGTCGAAACTCCCTTTAGGGGACGTACGCACCTTTGTGTTTTTTCGGATGCGGAGGAGGAGGGGGGTCCTCTGCACTGACATGCTTTTCGGCCTTGCTGTTCAAGTGAAACATAGCACGCTACGGCGCGCGTGCGTCAAGAGATTTTTCGGGGGGGCAGTTGGGGGAGCTTTTCTGTTGCTTTGAGAGCCCCGTCTACGAGCGCAATGGCAGCACTTGCAGTTGATTTGCGGAAGTCGATGATGCGCTCGAGAATCTCGAAGATGTCACCTGCGCGTAAGGCAACGGATATGTCCTCGTTCTCAACGA
>JAGLUH010000132.1 GCA_023134875.1 Candidatus Zixiibacteriota bacterium | reverse complement strand
ATCCAGGCTTCCACCGAATACTTGTCGACCAACTCAGCCTTAAGCACCTTGGCCTCTTGCAGCGTCGCAAGCCCGCCAACACGCACCCGGTAATACGTTTGACCGTCGATCGTAGCCGTAGTCAGATAGGCGCTATAGCCGCGCGCGGTATACTTCTCCACCAGGTATTGAGCGTATTCCATCGATTCACAGGCGGCAACCTGCACCACATATCCCGCCGCTTCCTCCTCTTGGGGTACGAATTGCGGCTCTTCCTCGCTGGGAATCGCTCCGGCATCCAATTCAGGAGCGGCGTACTCCGCAGCGTCCTCAGGCGTTAATCCAGCTTCGGCGGCAGTATCAACCGCCTCCTCTTGCTGCATCATCTCCTGCTCCAGCCGGGCAGCTTCTTCCTTCTTTCGGGAACAGCTCACTGCCAGCAATGCGAAAACACCGATGAGGGCAAATAACTTCCATGCGTTCATCTTTCCTCCTAACCATGCAAAAATAATGCGGCCCTATTTTCCAATTTTCTCTATCGCTCTCTCAACCGGCGACTTCGGTGTATATAAACATCAGGACGTAATATGTTGTCAACTAAAAGCGGGGCGAATTTTCAAAATTCTATGGTTGAATAGTGTATAACAATTGCATAAACTGTACTACCGCTAAGGACTACAGATGCGTGTGTACGAAAACATTCTTGAGCTCATAGGCAGGACGCCGCTGGTCAGGTTGAAAACCGGTATTCCGCCCGGCGGCCCCAGGGCGTTCGTAAAACTGGAGTTTTTCAACCCTACCGGCTCGCTGAAAGACCGGATGGTATACTATATTGTTAAGAAGGCGATGGCCGAGGGCCGCTTGAAACCCGGCGACACGGTTATTGACAACACCTCGGGAAACACCGGCTCGGCGCTGGCTATGGTAGCCTCTCAGTTCGGGTTGAAAGCTATCCTGACCACTCCCGAAAAGACCAGCAAGGAGAAAATCGATCTGATCAAATCGTATGGCGCTGAGGTGATTATTACTCCGATCACGGCGAGGTATGATGACCCGGAAGGTTTTTTTATGGTGGCCCGAAAACTGGCCAAAGAGCGCGGCTATTTCGACCTGGATCAGTACCACAGCCAGGACAATGTGGAGGCACACTATCTGTCGACCGGCCCGGAGATATGGGAAGATACTGATGGCAAGGTCACGCACTTTGTCGCCGGCATAGGAACGGGGGGTTCTTTTTCCGGCGCCGCCCGCTACCTCAAGGAGCAAAATCCCCGCGTTAAGGCCATCGCGGTCGATCCTGAAGGTTCCGTTTTCTCCGAGTACATCAGGAACAAAAAGGAAACCACCGGGAGTGAATACAAGGTGGAGGGAATCGGGTCAGACGTGGTTACAGAAGCTCTTCATACGGAGCTGGTGGATGAGGTGATCACCGTTTCGGACAAGGATTCCTTCAATCGGGCGCGTTTGATTGCCAAAGAAGAAGGCATATCCGGCGGTGGTTCTTCGGGGACGGTGGCCTTTGCAATGGAGAAAGTTGCGACCGAACTGGGTCCTGAGTCACTCATGGTCGGCATATTCGGCGATGCCGGCATACGGTATCTTAGCAAGTGCTACAATGATAACTGGATGCGTAAATACGGCTATCTGCCGTCGCCGGGGGAGGTTGGCACTCGTTCATGAGACGAAGTTTCCAGTTATTAATGTCGCTCGCGTTGGTCGTTTCACTTCATTTCATTGCCACACCGGCGGAGAGAGAACAGCACGCTGAGGCAGGACCGCGCCCTGAGGAACAGGTGTTTGACTTTGGTCATGTCGGCATTGATTTCACGGTGTATCACACCTTTCACTTTGTAAACAGGACTGATAAGCCTTTCAGAATCACCAAGACCACCTCGTCGTGCGACTGTTCCGCCGTGACGGCCCTGGATTCGATTGTCAAGCCGGGGGATACGGCGTTCATCAGATTGTCTTTCAGCACCAAAGACTTCTACGGGCCGACCAAGAAATCGTTTACGGTGTTTACCGACCATCCCTCGATGTCGGCGGTGAAGTTCTCTTATTTGTCAAGGGTGGGACAATGGCTTGACAGAATCAAGCCCCGCCCGATTTCTCTGTTCTTTCTCCCCGCCCACAAATCAAAGAAGATAACGATCAGAAATCTTGCCTTCGATGAGATCAGAGTTGCCGTTAGGGAGCAGTTTGACACGGTTTTCGAGGTGTCCCTGCTGCAAGACAAAGCCGCAAAAGATCAGGCGCTCGAACTGGGGGTTGCCCCCCGACCGGATTTGAAAAAGGGTACTTATCGTTCCAGCATAACGTTGGAAATTGAGAAGGAAGGAAGCGCAGATCCGACAATTCTCACGATACCCGTCAAGATTGTGAG
>JAGLUH010000131.1 GCA_023134875.1 Candidatus Zixiibacteriota bacterium | reverse complement strand
TAAGAGTATCGCCAATGAGACCCAGCCGGCGGCCGGCGGTGAAACGCAGTTGCTCGATAATTTTCAAAGGAATAATCATCGTCAGAAACTCGAAGCCCTCAGTGTAGTGTAGATTCTCCTCAATGGGAATGCCGAAATCGTAGCAACCATCACGCACCGGCACCTTCTTGGTTACAATGATGTCAAAGGAATAACCTTCAAGCTCGGTCATAACCCTGTGGCGTGTCGCTTTGCTACCGGGCGCGGCTTTCGATCCGATCTTGAAGCTGTCAATTGCCGCTTCCCACACTACTTTCTCGCCGACCGTATTCTCAAGACAGAGCACCGTGTACTGTAGTGAGGACTTCTTTATCGAAGTTATCATCCCGGTTTCATCGAGAAAAAGATAATCCACCTCCAGCAGCAGTTTCTGGGCATCGCCCCGCTGACAGCGAGGTGCCAGGTTGAGCGGTTCGGAAAGCGCTCGGGGAATCTGCGATTGGGCGTTGGCAATCATCGGCAGGAGCAGTAAGATTATTGTCAGCAGTCTCATCTGTTCACCTCGGCGGTTTTGAATTAAGTTGAAAGCTTCTGGCAGGTGGGGCAGAAGTGAGTACCCCTGCCGCCCAGCTTGATTTTCTCAATTACGCCCCCACATGATCTACACTTGTTTCCCGTGTTATGATAGACCCTCAAATATCTTCTGTATTCTCCCGGATTGCCATTGGCGCCGCGGTAACTATCGAAAGTGGTGCCCAGGTGTTTTATCGCTTCTCTGAGAATATGGCGCATCGCGCGCACCAGACGCGCAGTTGTCGGCAACGTGATCTTTGCAGTATTCTGCAAGGGATGAATACGGGCACGATGGAGGGATTCATCCACGTAGATATTGCCCAGCCCGGCTATCTTGGTTTGATCGAGCAGAAAGAGCTTCACCGGCCGGTTGCTTTTCCGGAAACGTAGATGCAACTCTCTGGCAGTTATTTGCGTAGCCTCCGGACCCAAAGAATCAAGACCGCAACCGTTCCCCTCTTGATAGAATTGCACCACACCGAACTTGCGCAGATCACGGAACACCAGTTTCCGATCCCAATTGGCGAATGTGATGGCAAGATGGTCATGTTTGCCGCGCCGCTCCCATTTGCTTTTTATTACCAGGCAGCCGGTCATTCGCAGGTGTATCAGCAGCTTGCGGTCTGATTTCAGGCTGGTTATGATATACTTGCCGCGTCGGGAGAAGCTTTCCAGGGTGTCGCCGCCGATTTCCGTCAGTCTTGGTTCGAGACGCAGCAGATGGTCGGATACATAAGTTACCCGCGCGATTTTTCGACCGCCAAGCTCTGTGGTAAGGCCACGGACAATGGTTTCGACTTCAGGCAGTTCAGGCATCAGGTTGACCTCTTAGGGGCGAATCAGAGAGCTACCGAATCGATTCGCAACACAGTAGTTATACCAGCTGTATCGCCCGGGTTTCGCTTGAATTCGTCCGGCAGGGTAGTATATTGGGTAGCCCATGAGCGGTCAAGAGGAAATTACCGAGGGATTAAATCAGCCGCAAACTGAAGCGGTGACCTGCCCCGACGGGCCGGTGCTGGTGCTCGCGGGGGCGGGCAGTGGTAAGACCAGGGTGTTGACCTGCCGGGTTGCACATCTGCTGAAGACCGGCCGCGGCACGCCGCAGCAGATTCTTGCCGTTACCTTCACCAATAAGGCTGCCGGCGAGATGAAAAGCCGTATCGAGAAGTTGACCGGCATCGATCCCCGTGCGATGCAGATATCTACCTTTCACTCTTTCGGCGCCAGGCTGCTGCGCACCTATGGAGAGCGAATCAACATCACGCGGGATTTCACCATCTATGACGAAGATGACTCCATTTCTCTCGTCAAAAAGTGCCTTGTTGATTTGAAAATAGACAGCAAGGCGATATCCCCCAAAACGGTACGTTATCGCATCAGCAACGCCAAATCGGCGGTGATCTCAGTTGCTCAGTACTCTAAATCAGCAAAAACCCCTCTCATCGAGGCGGTGGCGAAAGTGTACGAACTCTACCAGCAACGTCTGGCTGACAGCGGCGCCCTTGATTTCGACGATCTGTTAGTTGGGGTCGTTCTGCTTCTGAGAAAGGATCAGACTACGCGCGAAATCCTGCAACAACGTTACAGCCATATTCTGATTGACGAGTTCCAGGATACCAACCAGGCGCAGTATGAGATTGCTCGGACGCTGGCAAGGCGGCACAAGAACATCTTTGCCGTCGGTGATGACGATCAATCGATCTATGGCTGGCGCGGCGCTAATATCGGTAATATCCTTAACTTCGAGAAGGATTTCCCCGATTGCCGAGTCATTTTCCTGGAGGAAAACTACCGCTCCACCCAGAATATCTTAAAGGCTGCCTCGACTGTCATCGCCAATAACCAGTTGCGTAACGAAAAGACGCTCTTTTCACGAGGGGTACCGGGGGAGCAGTTGACGCTGTTAATTTCTGAAACCGCCAGCCAGGAGGCGGAGCAGATTGCCACTATGATCGAAAACCAGGTTCGCACCGGCCGGCTGCACCGGGACATCGCGATTCTCTATCGTACCAATGCTCAGTCACGTATCCTGGAGGAGTCGCTCCGGCGCCGCTTTATCCCCTACCAGATCGTGGGTGGACTCCGCTTCTATCTGCGCAAGGAGATCAAGGATACGCTGGCCTATTTGAAGTTACTCTGCAATCCTAAGGATGATGTCAGCTTTCGCCGCGTCATCAACTGCCCTAAACGTGGCATTGGTCAGTCTACTATCACCAAACTGGAAATGAAAGCAAAACAACTGCGCTGCTCCCTGGCGGAGCTGATTACCGACAAGACGAACCTCGAAATGCTGGCATCGGCCATGGCGGTCAGGGTGGAAAAATTCGCGCGCCTAATCAGTTTTCTTGGAAAGAAAGCGAAAGGGATGCCTTTGCAGCCCTTTTTCATGCTGGTTGCTGAAAAAACCGGTCTTCTCGCTGATTTACAGTCGGGCAATCACGCCGAGGCGGCTGCCAACCGCATTGAAAACATCCAGGAACTGGCCGCCGCAGCGGCCGAATACCAGTCAGATAACTCTGACGCTACTCTTGGCGGTTTCCTTGAAGCGATTTCCCTTTACACTGAGATGGACAACTACGACCGCCGGCAGGATGCCGTCACTCTGATGACTGTGCATGCCGCCAAGGGTCTCGAATTCGAGTCCGTGTTTATTTCCGGCTTAGAGGAGGGATTGTTTCCCCTGGCGCGTTATCTTGACAATCCCCATCAACTGGAGGAAGAGCGGCGGTTGATGTACGTCGGTATGACGCGCGCCAAGTCGAAACTGACTCTTTCCTATGCTTTGTGGCGGGCTCGCTTTGGTGGTAAGATGACGATGAGTTCGCGCTTTGTCGACGAACTTCCCGATGAACTACTCGATACCATCCGGCCGACGACCACCAGTCAAAGGAATCGTGTTAATAAGAACTACTTCAAAGAAGCGCGCTATTCCTCGACCGATCCCTATGCGGCGATCAGAGTCGGATCTATTGTCTATCATCCTCGCTGGGGTGAGGGCAAAGTAGTCAAGCGGGCCGGTATGGGCGAGTCAACTCAGTTTGAAGTGCGTTTCACCTACGCCGGTCCGAAAGCGCTGGTAGCAAAACACGCTAAGTTACAATTGGTACGCTGACCGCAACGGCGCTACTGGCCTGGTCAGCAACCGGGGCCTTCACACGGGGCTGGTGCGTTGGCTACGAAGATGTAGGCGATGATATAGACCACGTCGCCGATATTGATGAAGCTGTCGCAATCGACATCACCGATGTAAACCGGCACGGGATCGGGGTCTGGTTGAAAAATATAGACGATGATCGCCACCACGTCACCGATGTTAATCGCATTGTCGGGGTTGGCGTCACCGCAAAGGTAGCTCTTCACTGCAAAAGACATCGTATCAGCGTTGCATAGATCAGCCGCCACGACGGTTACGGAATCTATCACAACTTGGGCAGGTGCATTGCCGATCAGGGAGTCACCGATAACCTGGCACCAGACCGGATAATTAAGATAGGAGATCGTATGTGAAAGATCGTCAGGATCGGTCACCTGTGGTGCATAGGCAAGACGATGATTGAACCTGACCAGGAAGGTATCGATAGGAGTGATCTGCGGCGGTGCGCTGGGACACGGGTTCAGGACGATCTTGGCCACGAAACCATCCATTACGCCGGCAAAAGACCCTTGCAAAGGATTCCTTAGCGGGAAATCGTGGGAAGTCGTACCGCCGATCAAATGAATTACGCCTGATTCGGTTACCGCCAGGCCAGAACCATAGTCGTCGCTGCTACCTCCCAGATAAGTGCCGAAAAGAAGTGAGCTACCGGCATTATTTAACTTTGCGACAAAAGCATCGTCCGAGCCGGCAAGGCCTGCCTGGATTGAATCGACCAGCGGGAAATCGCTGGAGTTGGTTTGCCCCGTCAGGTAGAAACAACCCTGCTGATCGACAGCGCCGCCATAGCCCCACTCGCCGCCGGTTCCGCCCAGGAGAGTTGAATAGCTGAGGGCATCTCCCGCCGGAGTAATCTTGACGGCAAAAGCATCTGATGTGCCCTGTAAGTGGGTTTGTAAAGCACCCGCTGTTGTTGGGAAATCAGTGGAGTAAGTGCCGCCGACTACAAAGGCGCTGCCGAGTGAGTCAATATCGATACCCCAACCGCCATCCCCCGACAAGCCGCCCAGATAGGTACTGTAGATGAGTGAATCCCCCGTTGCCGCCAGCCTGACCACGAAGGCGTCACTGGTGCCGCCGCTGGAGTCCTGGTAGGCGTTCACGGTAGGGAAATCGCTGGATGAGGTTTTTCCGGTTACGTAGGCCTGACCTGCCTGATTAATAGCAATGTCCCGCACTTCCTCGGCGAGGCTGCTGCCCAGGTAAGTGCTATAGGAAAGCATATTGCCTGTTGCCGTTAGCTTGACCAGAAAGAGGTCGATCATACCCGCCAGGCTGTCCTGGACGCTATTTATAGTGGGGAAATCAGGTGAACTGGTGACACCCGACAGGTAGACACAACCGGCTTGATCGACGGTTATCGCCGACCCCTCCTCTGAGGCACTGCCGCCCAGATAGGTGCTATAGATAAGGGCGTCGCCAGTGGACGAAAGCTTCACCACGAAAGCATCGTTAATCCCGTCAAGTGAATCCTTGAGAGCATTAGCTGTAGGGAAATTGGTCGAAGCGGTACTGCCGCTGATATAGACGTTGCCGTATTCGTCGACATCAATGCTGCGCCCTTTGTCAAAGCCGTTACCTCCCAGAAAAGTGCTATAAATCAACAATCCCGAAGGGGCAAACTTGGCGACAAAAGCATCGCCCTGCAGATTGTAAGATGTATCGAGTGCTTGATCGGTATGCGGAAACTGGGGAGAGTGGGTCTCGCCGGTAACGTAGATATTGCCCTCGCCATCGATAGCAACGGAGTTCGCCAGATCGAAATCGCCGCCTCCCAGGTAGGTGCTGTAGCTGATTACCGGATCAATCACCAGTGGCAGCGATGATTGGCAATCATCACTCAAACTGAAGGAAAAGGAATTTTCGGAAAGCAGTTGGTATTGGCCGGTCAGAAATGTATGACCGTCAGCCGTTGGTTGATATACGATTGGCTGTCTCGCTACAATTGTTCCCCAGGCGGTTTCGACAAGCAACTCGCCGGTTTTATTAACTGCCAGCGATTCAACACCCTGATAGCGTATCTCAATGGCGGACGGATCGGCGCCAGCCGCCACCAGGAAATCAAATTCGATTTCACCTTCGTTTCCGTAATACCTGAGGTCTATTCCCGGATAAATATCCTTGTGTAAGATCGCTCCATAGGTGGGCAGGCCCGCATACCATTCGTTAGGATCGTTTCCGGTGAAGTAACTGCGGCGGTGGGCAAGCTGATTCTCGCCGACAATCCTCACTTCGGGATTGGCATTGACAATTGTTGACTTGATAAAAAGCTGCTTCTTTTTATCCTTTTGTCCCGAGATAGGACGGGAGAAGTGGTAATAAACTGCATCTTTGCTGAACCAGACAGCGGCGCCGTTGGCAACGGCTGCAAATGCTACGTCGGCGGGGAATTGCCCGCGATTGGGAACAAAGATCACGGGCAGATTCAAGCGCTTCTGGCTATCAAACTGCTGGAGCTTGTCTTGCAGTGAAACATCGGCGGATACACCATCCGGGGAAGAATTCGCATTTATTGCCAGGGCGAAGATAAACGACAGGCAAAGTATCAGGCCTGACGTGAATACAATACGCCAGTACCTCACTCGTTTATCTTCTTTACGATTTGTCTTTTCCTCGTTTGTCAACAGTAGTCCTTCCTATCGAGTACTAGCACTGCTTGCTCGCAGACGTAAAACGATGCCATTCTACCCCAATATGTATATTATGTTTAGTATCGTCAAGATATCTCGTCCACATCAGTTTTGGCAAGATAATTAGCGCTGGTTCTGTATAGATTACCGGGTGAAATCAGAAAATATTGCTGGGGGAAGTTGTATCAATCGCTCCCTGTCCGGGGCGATGACAAATAACGTTTATACTATCTTTTGAGACAACCTCCAAGGGATCGTAACCTACCATCAGATTAAATTCGTAGGGGCGCAGCGGGCTGCGCCTGAGGGTCTGGCAACCGCCGGACCCCTACAAAACTGGTAGCCCACCTCAGCGAAGCGCCAGGTGGGCTACCGACTTAAGAGAAACGAATTCAAAAACCGAGCGAAAGAAAATTGAGTTGATCTTATGGTAGAAATTGCCTATTCTAAAACCAGAAAAACCAGAAAAACCAGAGAAGACTGATAAGGGAATCGCTTAACAGCAATTCTGTAAGCACTATGCAGGTATTCTGGATAATTCAACCAATCATTTTTTTCACGTGGATAGTCATAATGTGCTTCACGTGGAATAACAAGTTCCGCGGAAGGATCGACCGAGCCCGCCTTTTCAGAAGCCTTCTCATCTCAACAGCTCTTCATATATTCATGGTACTTATCCCCATTATTTCACTCATTTGGATCTTTATCCATTATAACATATGGATAGTTCTTCTCAGTGGCGCAGTATACTACTTTGTTTCCAACCGAATACAGTGGTGGTATTACGGAGTCGTGTTCAAGCAATATAAAGCGTTGCATGTGTATGATCTAAGGGAAAAAGCGGAATTAGAAAAGTATACCGATGCCGAGATTGACGCATCAATACACGAATGGCTGATGAAGAATGTGAAAACATAGTGAAGTAAGTTTCGTAGGTCACGATCTCTCGGAGCGTCACAACAGGAACTCAAATAGAATCAATCCGAAACTGGGGGGTGGCCTTGGTGATTGCCTGCGGTCGCAGCGGCCAGAGCGCCAACGCTAACGCCATCACCGCGTCGCAATGGTTATTCTGCTCCCAGGATACTTCCCGCAACTCCTCCGATAACGACCAGTACTCCTCACCCGTATTCTGCTCCACCTGGGGAATACCGAGATTTCCCGCTTCAAACTCACTTTGCAGGTTGGTCAAAAGTTCCGCCTTCGACTGGGCGGTAAAGATGAAGCCGTGCGGTTTGATATCATCCACATGGGAGACCACCACATCACCGATACCGGTGGAGTCGATAACCGTCTCGCCGCCATATTCGTGTTGCCGTTTGCGGATCGTCTCATACACCGCCGGCCAGTCGCGTCTCTGGAATCGCTCCAGCCTGACCAGTTGGTATGGTTTACGGGCGACATCGAGGGTGATGCCGACCGTATAGGTCTGCTTGCGCGCGAGGTCCCAACCGTGCAGGTAGCGATGATGCGCCACCCTGGCCGCCAGTCCCGTTGCCTGCGCCAGCGCCTGCTGGATGAACTGTTCCGCCAGAATCTCGTTACCCGACTCGACAAACATACCGTAGATATTCTGGTTGACTCGCGCCTGCGGCAAAGTTTCTATCTTACGCTGCAGAAACTCCCCGCTGAGATGGGGATTCTCGGTTGAGCGTCCCTGCTGCACATAGGCGGCGGCGGGCTGCGCGGCAAGCTGTCGGTACTTCTGATAGAACCAGTTCTTGCCACGTGGCGTTGAAGTCAGGTCAAGCATCCCCTTACGGTCGGCCAGCCGCATGGTGAGTATCTCATCGACAATGTATTCGGGATGCAGCTCGAAGGCGACCTCGTCGAAGTTGATATAGTCGTAGTCATTGCCGAGAATATATTCCCCTCGATTTTGTGAAGTGCGCGCCGTGATTTCCGCGCCGTTGCCGAACTCAATCCGGGGAAAGGGCGTATAGGTCACCTTCTCCACCAGTAATTCGACCAGGCTTTTGCCCTTAATCAAGGTGAGGCAGTTGCGAAAGATGATGTTGGCCTGATCCTGGGTGATCGCCAGACTAAGCAGACGGTAACGCCTGGCGGTATCATATTCGAGGTCACGGATTCTGAAGATGGCGCGATGCACCATCTTGATCGCTTGCACTAACGATTTTCCCCAGCGATTACCGGTCACCAGCAGGTTCTGGCCTTTGTCCGAATTAGTCAGCCACCGTTGCTGACCCGGATGGGGTTCGATCTCTAAGAATTCACGGCAGAAAAGTACCGGATCAGTGACAGAACGTCGCCAGCGATTGTCCTTGCTGAATTTGCGTGCCAATGTTCGCGGAGCCGGTTAGATTCTCTCCAGCTCTTCCAATGCCTGATCGCGGGTGATCAAGTTGTTGTTCAGCTTGGTCACGATATTCTCAAG
>JAGLUH010000130.1 GCA_023134875.1 Candidatus Zixiibacteriota bacterium | reverse complement strand
GTGGTCAATGAAATCCCGCAGTTCCTCCACTATATTGATGACAATGATAGTTATCCCGACGGCGACTGTGACCACCATGAGAGATAGAAAAAAGGACTTCAGCAGATACAGGTCAATCCTTTTGATCATTTTTACCTCAGGTGTCCTTTCCTGAAAAAACTCAGGAGGGGTTTCTCCGTGACGACGATGTACAGAAGATAAAGACCGATGCCACCGATCAGGATGTTGGCGCTCCACATGGCCCAGAAGGGCGACACCAGGCCGCGATCAGCCAGGTCTTCGCCGCCAATGAGAAAAGCCCAGTAAACCGTAAACAGCAAGATTGAAATAGCGATGGCCATGCCCATACCGCCCCGCCTCGATACTACCCCCAGCGGGGCGCCGATCAGAATAAAAGCCAGCGACGCCGCCGGGATAGAGTACTTCTTGTATATCTCGATCTTGTACTTGTTACCCATCCTACGTTGAGCTTCGATCTGTTGCTTGCTTCTGGCAAGGTGACGCATCAACGCCTCAGCCTCCCCCTTGACGTACGACAGCGCCACTGAGTCCGCTATGGTATCCGAAGCGGCAAAGGCGAAACTGTCCGAGAAAAGGTAATCGAATTTACCCGCGAGCGCCTTGTTCATTCTCTCCCGAAACGGTCTGATGGCGGCCTCGGCGCGGTCGACATTCGCCTCCATCTGTTCAATCGACATCTCTCGATCGGTGCGGTAGTCGGTATCACTGCGATCAAGCTCCGAGACGACGCCGGCGATATTGACAACCTGTTTTTCAAAATCAACCTTGTGGTAGTTATCCGGGTCCTCAACGTCCAGGGAATGGAGTTCGCCGTTGTAAAGGGTGAAGCGCATGTTCTTGCCCTTATCGGTAACTTCCAAGAACCCGTAATCGGCGATGATGATCTGTGGTTTGGAGGGGTCCTTGGTTTCGGTAATACGCACCCCTTCTACCCGGGAGGTGGAGTGGTCAATTCTATCGATGAGAATCAGATAGCCGGGGACGTCGGAGATAAATATGCCCGACCGGAACACGAGGGTCGGGCGCATACGTGCAATATCGGAGCGCAGGCTGCGTGCCCTTTTGTTGAGGTCGGGAAGGATCTTATCATTGAACCCGATCATGGCAATAGTGATGACGCCTCCGGCCGCCAGCAGCGGCAACATGATGCGCAACAGGTTCACGCCTGACGCCTTCAAGGCGGTAATCTCAAAATCGGACGTCAAGCGGCCAAACGCCATGAGGGTGGCTACCAGAACCGCCATCGGCACCGAAAGCGCTATCATCCAGGCCAGGTTAAGTCCGACCAGCTCAAAAACGATCGACAGCGGCAGGTCCTTGTCCAGGATGTGATTGACAATCTTGGGAACAAAGTCAATGATAAGCAGAAAGGTGATAGTGAAAAAGGCAAACAGAAAGGGGCCCAGGTGCTCTCTTAGAATGTAGCGACTCAGTATCTTCATAACGTCACGAGAATATATCAGTTATACACGCCACAGCCAAGACTATATTGGGACTGTTGAAAAAGCCTTTCAT
>JAGLUH010000013.1 GCA_023134875.1 Candidatus Zixiibacteriota bacterium | reverse complement strand
TGACGTGGCTCTGGCTCTGGATCTGTCCTGGAGAAGAGGCAGAGAGTCGGACAAGCACAATCTGTACTTCAGTGACGACCTCCAGGCCGTGGTGGACGGCACCGCGCCGGTGATTTCCGTTGCGGATGCGAGCCACGGTCCGTTGTCTCTCGATCTCGGAAAGAATTACTTCTGGCGGATTGATGAGGTCAATGATGCCGAGACACCCTCGACCTGGCCGGGCGAGGTGTGGAACTTCACGACGATCAAGTCCCTGGTCCTCGACGATTTCGAGAGCTACAATGACCTTAATCCTGATGATCCCAAGAGTAACAGGATATTTAATGTCTGGTCAGACGGCTTAGACAATCCGGCAATAAACGGATCTATTGTTGGTTATGATAATGCTCCATTTGTCGAGCAAACTATTGTTCTCAGTGGTAATCAGTCAATGCCGATGTTTTATGATAATACTGTAGGCAAATCTGAGGTGACTTTGACATTGACTGACACACGTGACTGGACAGTACACGGTATAAACAGATTGACGATTTGGTTCAGGGGTGATTCGGGTAACGCTGCTGAGAATTTGTATGTTGCTCTAAATAACAACGCAGTGGTCAATCATGATAATCCTGATGCGGCTATAGTAACTACCTGGACGCCATGGAATATTGACCTGACGCGTTTTGCCGACCAGGGCGTTAATCTAAAGGACGTGGACAGCATTTCCATTGGCATGGGTGACAAGACGAACCCGCAATCTGGCGGCTCGGGCATTATGTACTTTGACAACATCGGGCTGTATCCCGAGCGTCAGACACCGGTTCAGAAGCAGACAAACAGCGTGTTTGAGGCCGAAGATGCTGATGTAATCGGGTCAGGTTGGCGGACATATCGCAATGTGACCTCGTCGGGCGGCATGCATATCGGCTCCAATGTAGGCGACGGCTCCTATGGTAATGCCGCGCCCGGTGCCGACTGGATCCTTCGCTATGGCTTCACCGCTGAGGTGGGAGTCTACAAGATCGTTGCCCGGGTCATAGCACCAACTATCGATGACGATTCCTTCTGGGTCCGGATATTGGATGCCGAAAGCCAGACTCATGAACACCCTGGCCAGCCTGGCACCGGCTGGGTAAGGTTCAACGACATAGCACCGGGGACCCAGGGGATTTGGGACGAAGTTCACAGCAGCGACCATAGTGGCGAGGTTGTGAACTGGATCCTGGCCGCTGGCAATTATACTCTGGAAATCGCAAAGCGTGAGGACGGTGCATCGATTGACGCCATCCTGATCACCGACGACTTGGCTCTCGACCCGGTGACGCTGCCATAGACAATTGCTCAGACTTTACTTATATTAGTGCTCAGACGATTCTGAAAACGGGAGCGTTGGCCTTGTGCTATCTTGTGAGGCCCTGTGGTGGGGCTGGGCGAGTAGCCTCTTTCAAGAGGAAGAAAAATTAAGATTGGCAAAGCTAACACCATGAACATCAGATTAATGTACAAAGCTTCGAGCGTGAATGGCGCTGTCAGTGAAGGTCTATTGATGGTACTCTTTTTAGTTCTTATTATTGGCCTGCAAAACGAATCGCTCTTGGCACATGAGAACACATTGTCTTCGTACACGCTTTCGCTCCGATCGGAAGATGCAGACCAAGGTGCACTCAACCCGGTGTCTGTGTCAGAACAGTCCACAAACAGCTCCCGCTGTCAACTGACACTGAACCTGATCGATGCAGCAACGAAAGAACCACTTCCAGGCCTTGTGCGAATCATGGCTTCTGATGGCCGTATAGAGAAACTGGAGGATCTTTTCAACCGCGGCACGGTTCTGCGCCAACGACACCCAAGCAGGGACTGGTATGTCATACTCAAGTCTACCACCATATCTGTGCCAAGTGAGCGTTTGACAATCGAGGTATTCTCCGGCTTGGAAACTGAATTGACACGAGAAGCGATTGAACTGACGGGCCAAACTTCTGCCGAGGTCACCCTGCCGCTTGTAAGATTCCATCGTGCAGCGACAAGTGGCTGGCGCAATGGTAATACGCATCTTCATTTAATGTCGCTTACCCGAGATCAGGCCGATCAATACCTGAAATCGATCTCCCAGGCAGATGGACTGGAGCTCGTTTTCGTTTCCTACTTAAGGCGAACTAACGCTGAACGGAATTACATTTCCAATACATACACTAAACAGCAGTTGCAGCAGCTCTCTGGGCACGGCGTGACGTTCGGCCACGGCGAAGAGCACCGTCACAACTTCGGGTCAGGAGGGGAAGGATATGGCCACGTGATGTTCTTGAACATTAAAGAGCTAATCCGACCAGTGAGCATTGGACCAGGTATCATGGGTGAGGGAATGGACTGGCCAACTCTGAGCCGGGGTATCAACAAGGCTAATCTTGACGGGGCAACCATCATTTGGTGCCACAATACATTCGGTTTCGAAGATGTTCCTGATTGGATTGCAGGAATTCTCGATGCCCACAACATTTTCGATGGCGGTAGCCGAGGCAGCTATAAAGACACGTTTTATAGATTCATGGATATTGGGCTGCGAGTGCCGTTCTCTACTGGAACCGATTGGTTCATCTATGATTTTTCCCGAGTTTACGTCGAGGTCGAAGAGCCGCTGACCGTCGAGCGCTGGCTGGACGGACTTGAGAAAGGTAGAACCTTCATCACTAATGGTCCGCTCTTGAAATTCTCCATCAGTGAATATAATCCTGGTGATGTTGTTCGACTTGCCCGACCACGTGAATTGAAAATCTCCTCACGCGCAGTCGGTCGGTGTGATTTCCAGAAGATAGAAGTAATCTATAACGGTCGTGTTGTGCAATCGGCGCCGAGCCAGTCAGTGGGTGGCCACTTCGAGGCCCGGATCACGAAGCCGCTGTGGATAAATGAGCCCGGGTGGATCGCGCTGCGCATCAGTTCGGAAAAGAAGAATGAAATGGGCGCACAACTCTTCGGGCACACCAGTGCAGTCTATGTGGAAATAACAGGAAAGACCATCTTCAAGACTGAGGTGGCTAAGAAACTTATCGCCGATATGATCGAGGCAATGCGCACGATCCGAAAAAAGGCCAACTTTGCAGATGACAAACAGGCCGATGAGATACTAAGAGTCTACCGAGAAGGCATCGCGAGTCTGCGCAAGCGGCTCAAGAAGCAATGATGCAATGTTGTGTCAATAAAACTTAAGACACAACGGCCAAAGTATTCAAAGGGCTGGCAATTCAAGGAACTGCAAGCCC
>JAGLUH010000129.1 GCA_023134875.1 Candidatus Zixiibacteriota bacterium | reverse complement strand
GGCGGCAGCGAGTATCATCATGAACTGATCGGTTTCAATTCACGGCTCGACACCCTGCAGGCGGCGCTCTTGCTCGTGAAATTACCTCATCTCGACAAGTGGTCGCTAGCGCGGCGCGCTAATGCTGAATATTACAATCAGCGTTTCGCTGAAGCTAATCTGAAAACGCCGAAGGTTGAGAATTACGCTTACCATATATACAATCAGTATACCATTCTCGTTGAAAATCGTGATGCTCTGCGGCAGCATCTGCTTGACAAGAAGATCGGCAACAAGATTTACTATCCGGTGCCGCTGCATTTGCAGGCCTGTTTTGCATCTCTGGGATATGGGAAAGGCAGCCTGCCGGTGGCCGAGGAGTGCGCCAATAAAGCTCTCTCTTTGCCGATTTACTCACATCTTGCCGAAAACGAACGAGAATATGTAGCCGATACTGTCTTGAGTCTCGTTTCCTGACATGCGCATTGTCTCCGTAGTAGGCGCCCGGCCGCAACTGATCAAGTTGGCTGCGCTGCACCGAGAACTGAATCGATTTGATATCGATCATCAGGTGATCAATACCGGCCAGCATTACGACCGGAACCTGGCGGGTGTTTTCTTTGATGAATTGAAGCTGCCCGAACCGAGATATGATCTCGGCGTCGGTTCTGCTGCTACCGGCGAGATGGTGGCGAAGATACTTGCCGGCAGCGCGAGGGCGCTACGAAAACTGGCTCCCGACCTGGTCGTGGTTTACGGCGACACCAATAGTACGCTGGGTGGCGCTCTGGCGGCGGCACAGCTTGGATATAAGCTGGCTCATGTCGAAGCCGGTCTGCGTTGCTTCGATCTTTCGATTCCGGAGGAGTTGAATCGTGTGGTCACCGACCGAATCGCTGATATACATTTCTGCCCGACACCGCAGGCAAAGCTCAACCTGAAAAAGGAAGGTATCATCAGACGGGTCTATCAGACCGGCGATATTCTCTATGATGTAATGCAGTCAGTGTTGCCGTCGAAAAAGGAGATGACCTCGCAGGTAGCGCGTTTCGGTCTGGAGGTGGGGCGGTACCTGCTGGTGACGCTGCATCGCTCCGATTCGGTGGATGACAGGGACAAACTTCGCCGGCTGGTGTCGTTGCTCGCTTCGCTTAGAGAACAGGTCTTCTTTCCGATTCATCCGCGCACCAGGAAACGCCTGCGGCAGTTTGACCTGATGAGCAGGTTGAAGCAACGTGCCAACATTAAGATCGTTCCGCCTTGTGGCTACCGCGAATCATTGTCACTGGTGGCGTCGGCCCGCATGGTACTGACTGACTCGGGCGGCATTCAGCGGGAGGCTTATCGCCTTAGGGTGCCGACCCTTCTCCTGCGCGAAGTCACGGAATGGGTGGAAATCCTCAAGGCGCGCGGCAGCATGATTGTCGGCTTTGATCGGGATAAGCTGAAATACGGGCTGTACCGCCGACGTTTCTGTTTTACTGACCGTTTGCTCTGCCGCAGCGGCGCAGCTAATCGTATCGCCAAACTCCTCAGGCAGTTGGTCTGAGCATCTCAGTATACTATGGCACGCCGGAAGGTTCTCATTATATCGTATCATTTCCCACCCGTCGGCGGTGTTAAGATACAGCGAATGGTGAAGCTAATCAAGTATCTGGGCGAATTCGGTTTCGAGCCCATCGTTCTCGCGCCCCGCTGGGAAAAGCGCCATTCCCTTGATGAAGAATCGCTGGCTGAGGTCAGCCGATTTTGCCGCATATATCGGGCGCCAATACTGGATCTGCTGAGACCGTTCTTCGCTTTGCGCGACTGGCTACGGCGGCGACGTCGAGAACCGGAAAGCGGTTCCGGGGCTGCGTTTGCCAGTCCGCGAACTTTGCCACGCCGGCTGATAGCTTTCCTGGCTTTTCCCGATCCGGTTGCCATGTGGCTGCTGCCGGCGCTGATTCTGGGTTACCGACTGGTTAAGCGGCAAAAGATTGACCTTATCTTCTCGACTTCACCTCCGTTCTCAGCACACCTCATAGCTCTGTTCTTGGCCAGACTTTCGGGCAAACCGTTCGTGGTTGATCTGCGTGATCTCTGGATTGATAATCCCTTTGTGCAGCAACCGACGCGGGTTCATCATTGGCTTGGCAGAAAACTGGAGAGAACCGTTCTAGTTCACTGCGCTCACATAGTATGTGCAACTCCTCCCTTGAGGAAGATACTTACACGCAGCTACGAGGAACAAATCGCCCGTAAGGTTACTGTGATAACGAATGGCTATGATCCCGCCGATTTCAGTGGGCCGTTACCACCCGGAAAGGAGGGTTTCCTAATAGTGCATGGTGGCTCTGTGCTGTTGGCATCCGGTCGCAACCACCAGCCCCTGTCAGAGGGGATGGTTAAGGCGGCGGCACGTGACAATGATTTCCGCCAATCTTCCCGGCTGATCTATTTCGGCGCGATGGACGGCGCCAATCTGGCGACTCTGCGTACGATCAAGAATGATCCAGGTAACCTCGCCAGTATCGAGTACCTGGGTGCGATCTCGCACAAGCAGGCAATTGAGACGATTCGGCAGGCGACCCTCCTGGTATTCCTGGGTGGTTGCGAAATCGATTCCAACCGAAACCTGGTCACGGCGGTAACCGAAACCCACAGCATCGCCGCCAAACTGTTTGAATACTTAGCCTGCGAGAAGCCGCTCCTGCTGATTGCCGGTGCCTGTCCTACCGTTGAGTTGGCCCGGGAATGTGGTGTCGCCCACTGGTGTTCCTCCTACGATGCCGATAAGATTGCCGATTATCTTCTCACTCTATTTCGACGGTATTATGATGAAGGTGACAGAGTGGAAGCGAACCGAGAACTAATCGCCCGCTATTCGCGTCGAGTTCAGGCGCAGCAATTCGCCCAGGTATTTGCCGCCGCCCTCCAATGTACTGTATGACAGGAAAACGGCGGCTGTTTTGCAGTTGACTTAAGAGAAAGCTACACGTAAACTTGGTAATCATGTCGTCAGTCAAAGGAAAAACACGCAAACTCGAAATTGCCCTCTTTGCCGCCGACCTGGTAATGATACAGGTCAGTTTTCTGGTGGCGGTCGTCATATTTCACCACCTGAAGACGGCGGTCGGCAGTTTTTCTGAAACTCTCAAGTACTTCATCGGCTGGCCGAATCTGGTACTCACCGCCTACTGGCTGGCGATTCTCTATGTCTCCCGCTTCTTCCGCTCGATATTTCCGCGCACCGTCTACGGCGAAGTGTTGCGCATATTTAACGTCGTTTCGCTTGGGATCGTGGTGATGTTGTTCGCCATGCTTGACACCGCCGACCCCACCAGTTTCTTCTCGCCCTCCAAGATATTGCTATTCACATACTGGTTGACATTGATTGTTGGCCTCAGCTTGAACCGCTTGCTCTTTTTCCGGCTCCTGTCGTATTTCGAGGGCGAGCAGGAGGAGGGAGTAGTCTCGGTTGCGGTGGTTCAGAAGAAGCTGCTGTTGATCCTGGTTGACCTGCTGATCATAGCCGCCTCCTACTACCTCAGTTTTTTCATCAGGTTTGAGGGTGAGATACCGCCCCACTACTTGTTTAGCTTCAAGGCCAGCCTGCCGGTAGTGGTTATAATCAGGTTCGCCATGTTATTGTACTTCAAAACCTATTCCGGCTACTATCGTTACGCCTCGATCAATGACTCGATTCAGATTCTCAAAGCGGTTACGGCGGGAAGTGTTATTATCGTGGTGCCGGCGTTCTTCCTCGGTTCTGCGATGGTACCACGTGGTGTGTTCGTGATTGAGTGGCTGCTTCTGGTGGTGTTGTTGGGAGGTTCCCGATTCCTGCTGCGTTCGATCCGCGAGCTGTTTCCGGGGCGCTGGTTGACTGGTAAGCGTACTTTCATCGTTGGTGCCGGTTCGGCGGGTGAGATGCTATTACGTGAGCTGAAAAAGGAACCGATGGGCTACAAACCTGTCGGCTTGATCGATGACGATGCCTCTCTGCATGGCCTGCGGCTTCACGGGGTGCCGGTACTGGGAGGTTCGGATGAGTTGGAAAAACTGGCGGTGAAGTATCGGGTTACCGATGTAATCATGGCGGTTCCCTCAGCAAGTGGCTCAAGCAGACGGAAACTGGTTGAGGTGTTCGGCCGGACCGGGCTGAGCCACCGAACAGTGCCTTCAATGCAGGAGATCATCGACGGCAAGGTGGGGGTGCACCAGGTGCGCAAGATTCGCGTTGATGATCTGCTGGGACGTGAGTCGGTGCGACTTAATACGCGCCAATTGGCTCAGTTTATCGCGGACAAGCATGTGCTGGTAACCGGCGGCGGCGGCTCGATTGGTTCTGAAATTTGCCGCCAGGTGATGCATTTTTCCCCTGCCAGGCTGACAATCGTTGACCGCGCCGAGAACCGTCTCTATGATATTCAAACCGAACTGCAGGAAGTGGGTGACAATGGTATTGTCACTCCCTATGTCGTCGATATTAACGAAGCTAAAAAGCTGGATGCTATCTTCGCCGCCACCAAACCTGATGTGGTGTTTCACGCGGCTGCCTACAAGCAGTTGCCCCTGATGGAGGATTTCCCGGAGGAGGCGGTCAATAACAACATCTTTGGCACCCGTATCCTGGTAGAGCTGGCCGAGAAACATAAAGTGGGCTGCTTTGTTTTTATTTCCACTGACAAGGCGGTACGACCGACATCGGTGATGGGCGCCTCCAAGCGGGTCGCTGAAATCCTGGTGCAGAGTTTTGCCAGGCGTTCGGCGGTCTCCTTTATCACAGTGCGTTTCGGCAATGTGCTCGGTTCCGACGGGTCGGTGGTGCCCCTTTTCCTGCGGCAGATCGAGCGGGGCGGGCCGGTTACTGTCACTCATCCTGAGGTAACACGCTACTTCATGACGGTGACCGAGGCATCTCTTCTGGTCATGCAGGCGGCGGCGATCGGCCGCTCGGGTGAAATCATGGTGCTGAACATGGGTGAACCGGTCAAGATACTGGAGTTGGCCGAGGCGATGATAACCCTCTCGGGGGCAATACCAAACGAAAGTATCTCTATCACCTTCACCGGTCTGCGTCCCGGCGAAAAGCTCACCGAAGAGTTGTTCATTGATAAGGAAAGACTGGAAAGCACCGCTCATGAGCAGATTCTGATAGCTCCCGCCGGCAACCATGAATGGGAAATCATCACACGGGAACTTGAGCGGCTCAGTGATGCGGTCGAAAAAATTGACCGTCAGCAAATACGAATAATCCTAAAAGAAATCATACCGGAATACCGATTTCAATCAGTAGGGAAAGACAAGTAGATTCTGAGGAGAAAGCTGATGCTCGACCTTAAGTTTATTCGCGACAATGTTGACCTGGTGAAGGAGGGCGTCGCTCGCAAGTACGTTGATGTTGACATTGATGGCATCCTGGCGCTGGATCAGAAGCGGCGTGCGATTATTGCCGAGTTGGAAAAACTGCGTAGTGAGAAGAACCGCGTTTCCGTGGGAATCGCCCGAATGAAGAAGCAGAAAGAAGATGCTTCCGAAGCAATTGCCTCGATGAAAAAAGTGGGGCAGGCAATTGCTTCCCATGAGAAGAATCTGCGTGAGGTCGAAGCGGATTTACAGAAACTGCTTCTCAGTGTTCCCAATCTACCGCACGCCGATGCTCCCACTGGGAAGGACGACAACAGCAACATTGAACTGCGCAGCTGGGGAGAACGACCTGAGTTTGATTTCACACCGGCACCTCACTGGGAGCTGGGTGAGAAGCTCGGTATGTTCGACCTGGGACGCGCCGCCCGGATCGCCGGCAGTGGCTTTATTCTCTATACCGGCATCGGCGCACGGTTGAGCCGGGCGTTGATAAACTTCATGCTTGATTTTCATGTCAGCAAACATGGCTATCAGGAGGTTTCGCCCCCCTTCCTGGCCAACCGGCAGACCATGACCGGCACTGGTCAGCTTCCCAAGATGGAAGAGGATATGTATCAGTTGTCCGACGAGACCTTCTTTTTGATCCCGACCGCTGAAGTGCCGGTGACCAATATCCACGCCGGTGAGATACTAAAGGCGGAGGACTTACCCAGGCATTATGTTGCCTATACCCCCTGTTTCCGTCGTGAAGCGGGCGCCCATGGCAAGGATACGCGGGGCTTGATTCGTGTGCATCAATTCGATAAAGTGGAGATGGTCAGAATCGTCGAGCCGGAAGGATCATACGATGAGTTGGAGATCATCACCAATCATGCCGAGGCGATTCTACAGGCACTGGGTTTACCCTATCGTGTCTGCGAACTGGCGACCGGCGATCTCTCCTTCGCCGCCGCCCGCTGCTTTGATCTTGAGGTCTGGGCGGCCGGAGTGGACAAGTATCTGGAGGTCTCTTCCTGCTCTATTTACGAGGATTTCCAGGCGCGGCGGATGAATCTCCGTTACCGTCCCGCTGAGGGCGAGAAACCGATTTATCCACACACGCTTAACGGCTCCGGACTGGCTCTGCCCCGTACTATTATCGCAATTATGGAGAACTTTCAGACAGCGGCGGGTAAAATAGTTGTGCCCGAAGTGTTGCGACCTTACCTAAAAGGATTAGAGATAATCGAATGAATTTCTTTCACCTGCGCCAGTCGCGTGGCTACCTGACCGTGCCGGGGTTATTCAAGAGTTTTATCCTGCTCGGCACCATCGCCATTGCCGCGCTCTTTGTGATCTACACCCAGTTTCTTATCAACGAACTACAGGATAATGTCAAGCGCGATGTGCGAATGTGGGCCAAACTGTGGGAACTGGCCGGCGCCGAGGACTCGTCACCGCGATTGAATGCGGTGATCTTTGAGGAAATAATTCAAAAAGCCTATTTTCCGATCATTGTCACTACCGCCGATATGGAGCCGGTATTGTGGGTGCGTATCAGTGATGTCGCCGACAATGATGGCTCCGCAGCAGCCCGTGCACGCATCAGCGAACACAAAATTAGGATGTTGGAAGAAAACGGCGCGACGCCGGTCACCTGGAATGGCCAGGTGATACAGTATATCCTTTTTGATTATCCCCCCCTGGTGCAGCAACTGCAGATCATGCCGATTGTCGAAATCGCCGTCGTGGCGGTTTTCCTGATTGTCGGCTTCCTCGGGTTTCGCAATATCCAGCGTTCTGAGCAGAACAACATCTGGGTCGGTATGGCCAAGGAAACGGCGCATCAACTGGGTACGCCGATCTCGTCTTTGCTTGGTTGGCTGGAAGTAATGCGCGAGGATGTCGGGTCGGGCAAGTTGGCCAGTCATGAGGGATGCGGCGCGGATATTGAAACGATAATCAAACAGATGCGAAATGATGTTCACCGTCTCGATCAGGTAGCCTGCCGTTTCGGCCAGATCGGCTCGGTGCCGGAAACCTCGCGCCACGATCTCAATCAGTTGCTCAGTGAACGGGTCGATTATTTCCGTTCGCGCCTGCCCCAGGGTGGTAAAGGTGTGACGATCAAATTCGAGCCGGGGGAGGATATCTATGCCGAGGTTAATCCGGAACTGTTCGGCTGGGTTATAGAAAACCTGCTGCGAAACAGTTTGCAAGCTCTCAACGGCGCCAGCGGCGGTATCGAGATTAAGACGGAAAAGAATAAAGGTGGCAGACAGGTTTCTATCACGGTTACTGACAATGGCGTTGGCATCCCGCCCAAGATTCAAAAACAGATTTTCCAAACCGGTTTTTCCACCAAGAAGCGGGGTTGGGGATTGGGGTTGCCGCTGGCGCGGCGAATTGTTCAAGGTTACCATCGTGGCAGGATTGAATTGAAGGAGTCAGTTCGCGACGAGCGTACCATCTTTCAGATAGACCTCGATTACGCGGCTGAACCGGAGAGAGGGGAACAGGAATGAGCACAGATGTTAGGAAGGTACTCTGGGTTGATGACGAGATCGATCGCTTGCAGTCTCATATTATTTTCCTCGAAGGGAAGGGATTCAAGATAACGCCGGTTCTCTCAGGCGAGGATGCTCTGGCGGCGGTTAAAGAGAATACTTACGATCTGATTCTTCTTGACGAGATGATGCCGGGCATGGATGGTCTGACCACCCTGGAGGAGATCAAGAAGCTCAAGCCCCACATTCCAGTGGTCATGGTCACCAAGTCGGAAGAAGAACAGTTGATGAACGAGGCGATCGGTAAGGATATCGCCGATTATCTGGTCAAGCCGGTCAATCCCACCCAGGTGCTGGCGGTGGCCAAGAAGATTCTCGATGCACGCAAGCTGAAGGGTGATTTTTTCACCCGCGACTATGTGCAGAAATTGAATGCCCTGCGCGGCAAGCTGTACGGGCGGATGGCGCCGGCGGATTGGGTGGAGATTCACGCGCTGCTTTGCCAGTGGGATTTAGAGCTGGACAAGCTGGAGGATGAGGCGCTGACAGCAAGTCATCACAGTCAGAAGCGAGAGTTCAACGTCGAGTTTGCCAAGTATATTGAGAGAGAGTATCCGCAGTGGCTGGAGGAGGGTAACGGGCCGATTCTCTCACCCGACGTGATCAAGCAATTCGTC
>JAGLUH010000128.1 GCA_023134875.1 Candidatus Zixiibacteriota bacterium | reverse complement strand
TGCCGAAGTTCGCCCGGATGGTCGTGAACTTGTCATCCACCTGGCAATGCCAGGTGTGCCTGGCGTCGGCAACCTCCTGTGCTGTCTCTTTCTCGTAGAAGGCCTCGTCATTGAGATATACGTCACCGCGATGATGCCACTTGCCATAGTTCAGCCAGCCGCCGGAAACCTTCAGGGCGTAGGGATTGTATCCGCCGAAGAACGAGTTCGGCAGTTCGACTTTCCAAACGCCGTCGGCTTGGCGCGTCCAGGAGGTGATACGCTCGGAGCCCTTAATGACGACTTTTTCGCCTGGTGCTGCGCGGTAGGTGATGCGTTTGCTCTCACCTGTTCCGCCACGGACGGGCTTGACCCATTCGCGATATGTTCCGGCGTGGACAGTCACGGTATCTGAAGGCTGTGCGACGGATGCGGCCTTGTTGATGGTGAGATATGGACGAGCCCCGCCCATCCTAAAGTCTGTAAAAGGATGGGCTGGACGAGCGGCAGCAATCATTGTCTGTCGCTCATTTGAATCCATAAAGAGAGCGGCCTTTAGCAAGCTTACCTGGTCTTCTTCCGGGATAACCAGGAATCCGTGCTTGTCTGCATGGATTAATTGCCCCGGCTTGACGGAGCGTCCGAACACATCCACCTGGCAATTCCATCGAACCGGGTGGTTGTATGCGTGTCCGACGCAGAGCCGACGTGCAATGGCCTTATACCCCACATTCCGCATCTCATCCAAATCCCTGATCGCACCATCGGTGATTGTCCCCACACACCCCAGGGCCTTGTGAATATTGCTGTTCACCTCGCCCCAGAAGGAACCGAAGGTTCTTGGCTTGTCCAAATCCTGGACCACAACGATTTTTGGACCGGGTATCGATGCCACATACCGCCGATACTCGCGCCAGGCCTTTGGATTTCGTCGAGGATGCTCTTTATTGCTTGGTTCAACAACCACTGTCACTGCGAATCCGACCATAGGACCCAGCTCAGGCATGAAATCCCGGCATTCTTCCCGATTGAAGCCGTCTTTACCGGCATCCAGTTTAGTAATCTGCTCCCAGCCGTTATAAATCGTCGGAGTATTACAGCCCCTCAATTTATCCAACTCGCCCGCGGATAACGGCTCTTGGTTTTTGTTTTCCATATCCTTACCAACCTCAATTCACTGTCGAACCTTCAACGCCGCCTTCGCTTCGGATGTGCCGATGTCCCTGAGCGCCCGGGCTGCGAAATCGCGGGTGGCCTGGCGTTCGTCCTGAAGCGCTTTGAACAACGGCTTGACGGCCGGGGCCAACAAGGTCTTATCTTTAGCTCTCGAAGCGATACGCTCCAGCGCCTCGGCACACTCCTCGCGTACCTCGGCCTCTTCGTCGCCCAGCCCCTTCACCAATACCGCAACAGCGGATCTCACCGCCGCCTCGTTCTTAATTCGAGATGCTATAACTCCCAGTGCCTCGGCCGACTCGTCACGCACGTCCATATCATCATCACTCATCGCTTTGGCCAAAGGCGCAATCGCACCAAGCAGCACCTTTTCATTTGTTACTCGCAACCCGATTTTAGCCAATTCATCCGCGGCCTTCGAGCGAGCCGATGCATCTGCATCCTTCAACCGGGCGATGTAGCCGGGGAACTGCTCTTCGGCGGATTGCGAGCGTCTGCGCTTCTCGGCCAGCTTCTTCTGCTCATGAGCTTCCTGGGCAATCCGCTGCTTTGTGAGTATCTCATCGACAATTTTTTCAACCTCCTCTTTCGAATCCGCAATCGGCGCAGCTACCTGCTCGCTCGCATTGAAATTGAACGAATAGAGTTTCGCATTCTTCAGTTCAAATCTTAGCCGAATATTCTTGC
>JAGLUH010000127.1 GCA_023134875.1 Candidatus Zixiibacteriota bacterium | reverse complement strand
TCCAGCATAAGTGCTACACACCAACTCTTCCCCGAGCCGGTGCTACCCAGGATCGATGCGTGTCGCTGAAAAAACTTATCGCCGCTCGCAACTGCAGAAGCACTGGGGTCCATCGCAAAATGGCCCAGATCAAGGCGCTCATTCTTAGGCAGCTCAGCACCCAAAATACCCATGAATCTCTGTAGGTTTACTCCTTCAACGATGAAGCAGTCCCGATCTATCTGGGGAAAGTAGTCTGCTCCTCGTTTGAAATAATTACGTTTGTCGCCAAACACTGTCTTGTAGGTTCCCACAAGAACGGCACGCAGTGCGTCCTCTGCCGTTGGAGTTAACACGACTTCATCAGTTTCACCAAGCTCATCTCCCTTCATTTCCTCGCCTAATGTGCGGGTAATCCGGTCTACAATGCCGATCAAGTAGTCCTGCTCAGTTGCTCCGTGAATTGCTACAAGCTTGCCAACCCCAACGCGAATCATTAGTATGGGATCTTCAACTTTGATGAGCACTTTGAGAGTGTCGACTGCGGCTACTGTTCCAAGTCGGTCTGTATCTTCAAAAGTAAGCGCTATCTCATTCATGGTCTGAATACCTCCTCGACGAATGTTTCCACGTCCCATAGGTTTGGCCCGGCAAGGAAGGATCTGCCTTTGTTGTTGACTACCCATGCTCCAGGTTTCGCAACATCACTGTCTGCAGTGATTGCTGTTACACTGTTGCATTGGCTGACGAGTTCTGCGCCCACTGGTGAAAGCCGACGTGCAAGCACCAGCGACGGCTTTCCTGAACGCAACTGCGAGTGCAGATGTGTTTCTAGATGGTTGTCATTGAAGCCATACCCGATTATCAGATAGCGAGCGCCCTTATCTATCTCTCGGTTTGCGCGCTCTCGGTGCGCGTCAAATGGGCGATCATAACCTGTTCGATATTTGTTGAGGCCCGGAGTGATGATCAGCCGAGGTTCATTTAGGGGATAAGGGCAGCGAATTGGCTCTCCGTCTTGCAGGAACCAGTCCAGACTTCCATGTGGCTTCAGGATAAGAAGTCTTGCTCTATAAGTAAGCTGAACTCCTTCGCGCCTTCGCGACTTGCGATAGCCGCGGCAAAAGGAAAGGCTGCTTTCCTTTTCATTTAGGATCCCAACATGATGGCCTACAAAAAGCGTATCAATACCAAGCCCCGCGCACTCTCCGCCTACCTCAAGTAGGCGATCGTAATTGGTGGTTATGATAGGTATTCCAGTATTTGGCTTCAGCATATGCCGCAGAAGTCTCGTGAACCGTAGGACTCTTGTGCCTGATACAACCTGGTTAACTACCCGTAGTTCCGCTTCCAGCGTCAGTGCCGCTGTAAGGTCGACAATCACAGTCTCGAGTTCAGGGGATGGTGGGACTTCATGCAAGGCGGTTTCAATGTCTTCTCCAGATTGCAGCCGATCCTGGATAGCCTGCCACTGCACCAACAATGTCCCATCAACACGTTTCGGCATCTCAGACAAGAGGTGGTCGCGAAGGGCGATCATCCCCGGGATGCCCTCAGCCGCAGAAAGGCCCGAGCCGATAATTGTGACCAGCCCGTCTGTGAAGTGGCCTTGCAGGTCCCGTTTAAGCTTGTCGATGTCCATCAGACCCCCGCACTTAGTATAGGGCTAGTCGACATTATTCGATTCTAACAGCAGTCTCGGAACTCCCAGCGATGCAAGCCTCCTTAAAGAAAAGCGGTTCGGAACCCGATATTTGCAGAGGCACAGATGTGAAAATTAGCCCACTATGGGCCCCCGAAGCAGGACCGTGCTATTAACCCCGCCGAGTTGTAAGTGCTTCCGGGGAAAGACCTTGGCAGATTTTGGCTGCCAAGGTTATCTCCAGGTCCCAATAGCGGGGGGAGGATTCGAACC